>DATGEF010000316.1:0-22375 GCA_035310405.1 Chloroflexia bacterium
CTTGCGCCGCCACCTCGCGCCCTACCTGGTGATTACCCGGGAGACCCTGGCTTTCGCCCTCGACAGCCCCCACCAGATCGACGTGGCCGCGCTCGACAACCATCTGGCCACGGTGCGCAGCCAGGGCGGCCCCGCCCCAGACCTCTCCCCCGCGGCGGTTCAGGCCCTGGAGCAAGCCGTCGTGCTCTACCGGGGGGAGTTCCTGCAGGGCTTCCATGTCCGCGACAGCACGGGCTTTGAGGAGTGGGTGACCCGCGAGCAAGAGCGGTTGCAGCATGTGGTGCTGATGGCCCTCTCCGACCTGGTGACCTATTACCTGGCCCACGGCGCGTATGCGGCCGGCATCCCCCATGCCGCCCGGCTGCTGCAAATGGACCCCTTGCGGGAGGAAACCCATCGCCAGTTCATGCTGCTGCTGCTCCGCAACGGGCAGCGCCGCGCCGCCCTCGAACAATACGCGAGTTGCCGGGCCGTCCTCGATCACGAGCTGGGCGTGGCGCCCACCGCCGAGACCACGGCCCTGTATGAGTGCATCCGGGCGGGCGGCCTGTGCGACGGCGAGAATACGCCCGTGCCGCCGCCGCCCCGCCGGCAACCGCCCCGCGCCGCGCCGCCGCGCCTCCCTGCCGAGGACCGGCCGCCGCTGCTCGGGCGGGACGCCGAGTGGGCGCGGTTGCAGGAGGCCTGGGCCGCGGCGGCGCAGCGCCCGCAGCTGGTGATCCTGGCCGGCGAGCCCGGGATCGGCAAGACCCGGCTGGCGGAAGAGCTCCTCACCTGGGCCGACCAGCATGAGATTATCACGGCCGGGGCGCGCTCCTACGCGGCCGAGGGCAGCCTGGCCTATGCGCCCGTCACCGCCTGGCTGCGCACAGCCGCGATCCAGGCGGCGCTGCCCCTCCTCGACGATATCTGGCTCACCGAAGTGGTCCGCCTCACGCCGGAGATCGCGGCCGACCGGCCGATCGTGCCCCCCGGCCCGGTCACCGAGAGCTGGCAGCGCCAGCGGCTGTTCGAGGCGCTCGCGCGGACCATCCTGGGCGATCGGCAGCCGCGGATTCTCCTGCTCGACGATTTACAGTGGTGCGACCAGGAAACCCTGGAGTGGCTGCACTATTTATTGCGCTTTGACCCCGCCACCCGGCTGCTGATCGTCGCCACCTTGCGCCTGGCCGAGACCCCGCCCGGCCACCTGGTGTCCACCTTCCTGCTCGACCTGGGCCGCGGCGGCCAGGTGACGCAGATCGATCTGGGCCCCCTCGACGCCACGCAGACCGCCGCCCTGGCCGGCCAGCTCACCGGGCGGATGCTCGATCCCATGATCGCCGCCTACCTCTATCATGAGACCGAAGGCAATCCGCTCTTCGTGGTCGAGACCGCCCGGGCCGGCATCCTCACCCAGCAACAGCCGGACCTGGCGCTGTATGCCGACCTGACGCCGCCCCCGCTCTCCATGCTCCCCCCGACCGTGCAAGCGGTGATTGTGGCGCGGCTGGCAGGCCTTTCGCCCGCGGCGCACGACCTGGTGCGCCTGGCGGCGATTATTGGCCGGGCCTTTACCTTTGAGGTGCTCGCCCGGACCAGTGGGCGCGCGGAAGAGGACCTGCTGCGGGAGCTCGACGAGCTCTGCCAGCGGCGGATCTTGCGCGAGCAGGGCGGCGACGCCTACGACTTCAGCCACGATAAACTGCGCGAGGTGGCCTACGGCGAGCTGAGCACCGCCCGGCGCCGGGCACTCCATCACCGCGTGGCCCAGGCCCTGGAGGCGGTCTATGCGGCCGATCTCGACCCGGTGAGCGGCCAGATCGCCGTCCACTACCGCCGGGCCCATCTGCCGGAAAAGGCGATCCCCTATTACCAGCGGGCGGCCGCGGTGGCCGGCCAGGTGTATGCCTATGCCGAGGCCATCCATTATTTACGGCGCGGCCTGGCGTTGTTGGACGGGGCCTTACCCGGGGTGTTCCCGCCCCCCGCTCAGCACGAGATGGCCGCGCAGCTCTACGAGAGCCTGGGCGATATCTTGCTGATCACCGGCCAACAGGCCGAAGCCCAGGCCGTCTTCGGCCAGGCCCAGGCCCAGAGCACCGCGCGCTCACCGCTCGAACGGTCCCGGCTCGCCCGGAAAATCGGGCGGACCTACCTGTCGCAGCGGCGCTATGACGATGCACTGCAGGCGTTAGCCACCGCCGAGCAGATCCTGGGGCCCCCGCCGGATGCGCCCGCCGCCGAGTGGCAGCAAGCCTGGCTCGACGTGCAGCTCGACCGCATGTGGCCCTATTATTGGATGGCGCAGTGGCCGCCGATCGCCGACCTGATCGAGCGCGCGCGCCCTACCGTGGCGCAATCGGGCACCCCGCTCCAGCGCGGCAAGTTCCTGCACGGCCTGGTGCTCGCCGCCTATCGGCGCGACCGCTATATGGTCGCGGAGGAAACGCTGGCCGATGCCCGGCGCTTCCTGGCGACCGTGGAGGAGTCGGGCGACGCCGGCCAGGTCTCGGAGGCCCACTTCTGGATGGGCTTTGCCCTGCTCTGGTATGGGGCCCGCGCCGAGGCCGCCCACGAGCTCCAGCAGGCCCTCCACGCCGCCGACCGCACGGGCGACGTGGCGCTCCAGGCCCACTGCCTTACGTACCTGGCGACCCTGGCCCGGCTCCAGGGCCAGGTGGCCGAAACCCGGCAGCTCTTGACCCGCACCCTGGCGACCGCGCAAGCCAGCCAGGCGCCCGAATACGTCGCCATGGTCCAGGCCAACCAGGCCTGGCTGGCCTGGCGCGAACAGAACCTGGGCGAGGCGCGCACCCAGGCGGAGGCGGCGCTGGCCGCCTGGAAGGCGCTCCCCCTGGTCTGGCCTTTCCACTGGACGGCCATCCTGCCGCTGATCGGCGTGCTGCTGGCGCAAGATCAGCCGCGGGCCGCCCTCGACCAGGCGACCGCGCTGCTCGACCCGTTGCAGCAACGCTTGCCCGAGCCGCTGGTGAGCGAAATTACGACGGCCCTGGCCGACCTCGACGCCCGCCGGCCGGCGGCGGCGGTGTCCCACCTGCGCCGCGCCCTGGCGGTCGCCGCCGCGCAGGGCTACCTCTAGGCGCTTAGCGCCGCGGCGGCCGCGCCGCCGCCGCCTTGCGATCTTCGCGCGCGGCGTCCACCCGCGCGGCCAGCCGCCGGGCGAGCACGAGGAGCAGCACACAGAGCACAAACACGGAGCTGACAAGGATGATCCCCGTGGCCAGCGCTGGGCCGCGGACCGTGATTCGCGGCAGCGTCGTCAGGATCGTATCCAGGTGGAACAGCCCCAGCACCAGAGCCAGCCCGACCAGCAGAACCACGGCGATGCCGCCGAACGTGACCAGGCCATCGGCGCAGCCCGCGAGGGGGGCGCGGTACTCCATGGTCACCTGGCTGCCCTCGACGGCATCATATTGGTACTGGCGGTGCGTCAGCAGAGTCCGCACCACGGTGGCCAGGACCATGACGACGAGCAGGATCCCGGCGGCCACGCCCAGCCGGCCCAGGATGGCGAAGATATCGCCGCCCCCCAGCAACTTCTCCACGAACTTGACGACGATGTCGACGTCCATGATGCCACCTTTCTATCGCCCCCCGCCGCGACGCGGCGGAGTCAGCGGTCCGGGGGCAGCAGCCGCCGGCCGCGCTGGGCCCAGCGGGCGGCGAAGGCCGCTTGCCAGACTGGATCGGGGAGCGCCGCCCACTGGCGCTCGAAAGCCGCTTGCGCCCGGGCGCTGTAGCGGCGGGCCGCATCGGGCTGGCCCAGGGCGGTGTAGACGCCGGCGGCCACCGCGCAGGTGAACGGCGTTTCCAGCTCGTGCCGGGCCTCGTCCAGCCAGCGCAGGGCCTGGTCGATGCCGGCCTGCGCGGCGGGGAGATCGCCCAGGTCCAGACAGGCGGCGGCCCACACCGTATACGCCGGCAGATCGCCGGGCAACTGCGGCAACTGGGGCAGGGCCGCGTCCAGGCTGGCCCGGGCGGCGGCCGGGTGGCCGGCCAGCCATTCGAGGAGTCCGCGCCGCCAGAGGAGGGGGGCCCGTCCGTGGCCGAGCGGCTCCGGCGCCGGGTGGCCGATCTGGTCCAGCAGGGTGCGCGCTTCGTCGTAGCGGCCGAGCCCGAGCAGGGCATCCACACGCGTGGCGAGATGCTGGGGTCGAAGATCGTCTTCGCCATGCTCCTCGATCAGCGCGCCCGCCTCCCGGGCCAGGCGCAGGGCCGGCTCATACAGTCCGATCGCCGTATAGGCCAGGCTGACGTGATCCCGGGTGATGATGCGCGGCCGGACGTGGGCCGCGCGATCGGCATCTTCCTGGCCGTCGCACATATGCCGCAGCCCCTCGGCGAGCTGGCCGCGCAGGAGCGCCACCCGGCCCACGCTCAGGTGGTTGAAGGCCATCAGGCGCAGATCGCCCAGCCGGTGGCTGATCTGGAGGCCATACGTGGCGAGCCAGGCGGCCCGGCGGGTTGCGCCGGTGGTTTGGAAGGCCATCGACAGGTTATTGGTGGCCAGCGCCAGCGCGGCGAGATCGCCGGCCAGGTAACTGACCGCCGCGCTGCGCCGCAGGTAGGGGATCGCGGCCGCGGCGCCCAGCCGGCTGCTGTAGAGCCGGGCTTGGCGGATATAGGCCTCGCTGAGCAGGCGCCGGTCGCCGGCGGCCGTGGCCAGGGCCAGGGCCGCGTCGACGTTGTGCTCCCAGCCGGACCAGTTGCCCTCCAGGTGGTTCAGGTGCGTGGCCGTCAGGTACCCGTGGACCTGGGCCGCGTGGTCGCCGAGCGCCGCGCCGGCCGCCAGCAGCCCGGCGGACGCCTGGTGCATCGCCGCCCGGTCGCTCATGCTGATCGCAATGGTCGCCAACAGCTCGTACAGCGTGACCTGGGCGCGGCGGCCGGCGGCCGGGGGATCGGCGGCCGGGTAGACCTGGCTCCAGGCCGCCAGCCCGCGCGTGCCGAGATCCAGGGCCGTGGCGTGGGCATGGTGGTCGTAGGCGCTGCGGGCGGCCGTGATCAGCCAGGTTAGCGCTTCCGGCCAGGCCTCCGCCCGCTCGTAATGATAGGCCAGCAGCCCGGGCTCGCTGCTCTGCGGGTCGAGGTGGTCGGCGACGAGCCGGTGGAGCAGGCGGCGCTGCTCCCGTAACAGGCTGCCGTAGGCGACTTCCTGGACCAGGGCGTGCTTGAAAGCATACTCACTGTTGGTGCTCCGCTCCGTATCCGGTTTGAGCAGTTCGCGGCTTTCCAGCTCCGCCAATTGGCCGGGCAGCCCGGCCGGCTCGTCCACCAGCCCCGCCAGATCGGGCGCGGCGAAATGCCGGCCCAGGACCGCCGCCCGTTGCAGCGTGGTCTTCAGGACCGGGCTGAGCCGGTCGACTCGCGTGGCGATCAGGCCGCGCAGGCTGTCGGGCACCACGATCTCGTCGACCGAGCCCAGGCGCATCCAGAGGCCGCCCTCCGTGCCGATCAGCCCGCTGTCGACGATCGAGCGCGCCACTTCTTCGAGATAAAAGGGGTTGCCCTCCGCTTTCGCGAGCAACCGGGTGTGCAGCTCCGGCGGTAAGTGGTATTTGGCCAGGAGCTGGCCCACGAGATCGGCGCTGTGCTCGTCGGACAGGGGTTGTAAAGCCAGGACGTGCGTCCGCCGGTCATCCTCCAGCTGCCGGCGCAACGGCACCAGGGGGCCCTCGGTTTCCGGCCGGTAGAGCAACAAGAAATGGAGGGGCACGTCCTGGGCCAGCGGCAGCAGCTCCCGCACCAGGTCGAGCGTGGCCGGGTCCGCCCAGTGGATGTCCTCGAACACCAGCACGGTGGGCTGCCGCCCGGCCGCGCGGCGCCAGTGCTCCCGCAGCAGCCAGGTAAATTCGCTGTTGCGGGCCGCGGGGTCCAGGCGCGCCAGCCGCGCGGCGACCGGGCCGTCGGGCACCGCATAGCCGAGCAAGGCCACGATATGCGGCCAGAGCAGCGGCAGCTGGGGATCGGCACCATCCCCCCCCTGCGCCAGGACGGTGCGGATCTGGGCAATGGACTCGCCGGCCTCCTGCTGCGGCGGCAACGCGAGTAGCTGCCGGAAAGCGCTCTGCAGGGCATGGTAGGGCAGGCTGGTGCCGTGGGCCAGCGAGCGGGCGGTGACCCACGCCAGGCGCGGGCTGGCCCCGGCGCGGGCCTCGGCGATCAGGCGGCTCTTGCCCAACCCGGCTTCCGCCACGATGCACGACACGCCGCCCCGGCCCGCCTCCAGATCGGCCAGGGCCCGGGCGAGGACGGCGAGATCGCGATCGCGCCCGATCAGCGGCCCGCGGATGCCGTCGCGGCTGAAGCCGCGGGCCGAGAGGGCCGCGGTCGTGCCGAGCACGGCGTAGGCTTGCTGGAGCTCACTTTTGCCCTTGAGGGCCAGGGGCGGGAGCGGCCGGCACTGGAAGAGGGGCTCGACCAGACGATGGGTGCCCATGCCGATCACGATCTGGCCGGCCGTGGCCGCGCTTTCCAGGCGCGAGGCCAGGTTGACGGCGTCGCCCATGACGGTGTAATCGCGGCGCCGCGGCGTGCCCATCTCGCCGGCCACGACCATCCCCGTGTTGATGCCGATATGCAGGGCCAGGGGGGCGTCGCCCGGGCGAGCATAGGTGGCGCTGAAGGCCGCCAGGCGCGTTTGCATCTCCAGCGCACAACGGACGGCGCGCTCGGCGTCATCTTCATGGGTCAACGGCGCGCCGAAGAGGACCATCATCGCGTCGCCGATAAACTTATCGATCGTGCCTTCGTAGCGCCCCACGGCTTGATCGAGCTCGGCAAAGCAGGCGTTCATCATGGTCACGACTTCTTCGGGATCGAGCCGCTCGCTGCGGGCGGTGAAGCCGCTGATGTCGGCAAACATCACGGTGACCAGCTTCCGCTCGCCGCTCGCGCCGCCTAGCGTTATCTGGGCGTCGCGGAGCTCCACGCCACAGCGGTTGCAGAACCGCGCCCCGGCGGGGTTCGGCGTGTCGCAGGCGCTACAGAAAGGTCCGCTCGCTGCCACGGGCTGGATTGGGTCCATGCCCCGATCCTTTCTGGAAGGGGATTCCGGATTGCGCCTAGGCGGGCGCGGCGGGCCAGGCGGCCTGCAAGGCGGCGAGCAGGGCCGCGTCCTGCTCCGGCGGCACCGTGCGCGGGTCACACAGCACGCGATCATGGTCGACCCGTGCCACGACGGCCGGGCGGCCCTGGCGCAGGCGGCGGGCCAGGGCCGCCGCCGACACCCCGCCCCGCCCCGGCGGGTCCTCGTCGTCGTCGAGCTCGGGCGCGGCCAGGGGCGGCCCGGCGCCATCTGCCGCCGGGCCCAGCGCCAGCAGCCAGGTGGGCAGGGTTTCGCCGGGCAGTGTGCCCCCGCCGACGGCGCTGCGCCCCGGCACCACCGCGACGGGCAGGCCGGCCGCCGCCAGGGTGGCGGCCCAGGCCCGGGCCCGGCCTTCGAGCCCGGCCAGGTCGGCGCCGATCATCGCCCAGACCGGCACCGCCCGCTCGGCCTCGCCCCGCACATACTGGAGCAGGGTCGCCTCCAGGCCGGCATAGGTGATCTTGTCGACGCGCAAGGCGCGGGCCAGCGGGTGCTGGCGCAACTGGCCGACCAGTGCCCGCCGCCCCACGATGATCCCGGCCTGGGGGCCGCCGAGCAGCTTATCGCCACTGAACAGGACCAGGTCGGCGCCGGCCGCCACGCTCTCCGGGACGAGTGGCTCCGGGGCCAGGCCGTAGGCCGCCGTCGGCAGCAGCGCGCCGCTGCCCGTGTCGTCGACCAGCCAGAGGTTCTGGCGGTGGGCCAGGGCGGCCAGCTCGGCCACCGCGACCGTGTGCGTGAAGCCGACGACCCGGAAATTGCTGGTGTGGACTCGTAAGAGGCCGGCCGTCTGGGCGGTCAGAGCCGCTTCGTAGTCGCGCAGGTAGGTCCGGTTGGTGGTGCCGACTTCGACCAGGGTGGCGCCGCTCTGGCGCAGGATATCGGGGATGCGGAAGCCGCCCCCGATCTCGACCGCCTGGCCGCGGGAGAGGACAACCTCGCGCCCGGCGGCCAGGGCCAGCAGCACCAAATAGAGGGCCGCGGCGGCATTATTGACGACGAGCGCATCCTCCGCCCCGGTCAGCCGGGTGAGCAGCCGGGCGGCATGCCGATAGCGCACGCTCCGCACGCCGGCATCCAGGTCATATTCCAGATTGCTGTAGGCGGCGGCGGCCAGCATGGCGTCGCGGGCGGCCAGGCTCAGCGGCGCCCGGCCGAGATTGGTCTGGATAATCACCCCGCCGGCATTGATCACCGGCTGCAGGCTGGCCGTCGTGGCCGCGTGCAGGCCGTCGCGCAGCGTGGCGGCCAGGGCGGCCAGGGGGGGGACGGGCCGGCCGGCGGCGACCGCCGCCCGGGCGGCGGCCAGCGTGTCCCGCGCGGTGTCCACGACGAGCGCGTGCGGCAAGGTCGCCCGGGCGGCCGCCAGCGCGGGCGCGCTGACGAGCTGGTCGACGGACGGCAGAGTCCGCCGGCGATCGCTGGGCACGGCCGGATCGTGTTTGACCATAGGCGCGGCATCCTCCCGGGCTGTCGGCCCATCATACCACAGCCCCGGCCCTCCGTCTAGCCGCCCCCTGGATCGCCGGATCGCGGGTGCGTGGCAGATGCAGCGCACCCCCGGATCGCCGATCGGATAGTACTATGGTCCCCGCCGAGTCCTACTCCCGGGCCGCGGGGCGGCGTGCGTGTTGCATCTTGGGCAAGGCGGTGCTATAATTGCAGCAGATTGTACACGTGACGGCTTAATTTGGGTGCCCGGCAGAAGATGCGCGGCCCGGGCCAGGGGAGGTCAGTGCATGAGGCGTGGTGGTAGCCGTAGATCGATGCTCTTGCTCGGGATCATGGTAGCGGTCCTGGTCTTTATTCTGCTGTATGTGATGTTGTCGGGGGGCAATAACACTCCTGCCCAGATCTTACCCCCGACCCCGGTTCCGAAGCAGCAAGTGGTGGTGGCGCAGAAGGATATCAAGGGCTTTACGGTCGTCAAACCGGACGATGTCATCGTCAAGGATGTCGACGTCTCGACCGTCATCACCCCGTCGACCAATCTTCCCGACCAGGTGATCGGGAAGATGCTGACCCGGGACTACCAGGCGGGCAAGCAGATCATCACGACCGACGTCTCGGACCCCGGCATCTCGCAGGTGCTGCCGAAAGGGTTGCGCGCGTTTGTCTTGCCGATCCATGAAGTTGACAATTTCGGCGGCCAGATCGTCGACGGCGATGTGGTGGACGTGCTCTGGACCCGGAACTTCGAGATCACCACCCAGATTATCGGCGCCGACGGCAAGCCGGTCCTGATTCAACGCACGTTGCCGACCACTAAAAAGGTCCTGGACAATATCAAAGTCCTGCGGGTGATCTTACTGCGGGCGGGGACGACGGGGAAGCAGGGGAACGGGCCGGTCAATACGGCGCCCCAGCAAAACGCGAGTGACCAGGCGGCGTCGGCCGCGGCCGCGGCCGCGGCCCAGCAAGCCCTGTATGCCACCGCCCCCGAGACCCCCTTCTCCGCCGCCCTGATCCTGGCCCTCCGCGATCAAGACGCGGAAGTGATCAAGTTTGCCCGGGAGACGGGGGTGGTCGACTTGACGTTGCGCGCCAAGGACGATGCCGAGACGGAGCGCACCACGGGGATCACCGATAAAATCATGATCGAGGATTATGGGGTGCAGATTCCGGAATTGATCGTGAAGTAGGCAGCAGCCCGGCGAGGGGAACGGCCGCCGTTTCCCGACCCTGGGCCCGCTGCGCTTAGAGAAAGAGACGTCCATGTCGAGCGAACCCAAAATCCGCCTGGTGATCGTCGATGATAACGTTGACGCCCGCGAGCAAATGAGCAAGCTCGTCATGTTCGAGCGCGATATCGAAGTCGTCGGCACGGCGGGTAGCGGCACCGAGGCGCTGGAGGTGGCCCGCAAGCTCCAGCCGGATGTCATGCTGATGGATATCAACATGCCCGATATGGACGGCATCAAAGCCACGGAGCTGATTACCGGCGAACTGCCTAACACCTCGGTGATCATGATGTCCGTGCAAGGCGAGCAGGATTACCTCCGCCGCTCGATGCTGGCCGGCGCCCGCCAGTTCCTGACCAAACCCTTTACCACCGATGAGCTGGTCGACAGCATCCGCCAGGTCTATCGCCTCGACTCGAGCAAGCGCCGCAACATCCAGTATCATACGGTCGGCGCCGGCGGCCCGCCGAAAGCCGAAGACGGCAGCGACCAGGGCCGGATTTTCTGCGTCTACAGCCCGAAAGGCGGCGTGGGGCGCACCACGATCGCCTGTAACCTCGCCGTCGCCCTCAAACAGACGACCAATAAGAAGGTCGCGCTGGTCGACGGCAGTCTCTTTTTCGGCGATGTGGGCGTCGTCCTCCATTTGCCCAACCCGAAGACCATCCTGGAGCTCGTCTCCCGCATCAACGAACTGGACGAGGACCTGCTGCGGGATGTCCTTGTCCCCCATTCCTCTGGCATCAAAGTGCTCCTGGCGCCCACCAAGCCCGAGGATGGTGAGCTGGTCCAGGCGACGCACGTGACGCGCATCTTGCAGGAGCTGCGGCGATCCTTCGACTATATTATTATCGATACCTGGCCCTCGTTCGCCGAACAGGTGCTGGCGATGACCGATATGGCCGACCGCATCCTGCTGATCATGTCCCTGGAGCTGCCGACGATCCGGAACGTCAAGAGCTTCCTCGATATTTGCGACAAGCTGAGCTATGCCCCCGACAAGGTGTTGCTGGTGTTGAATCGGGCCGACAGCAAGCTCGGCATCCGCACCGAGAGCGTCGAAGACACGTTGCGCAAAAAAATCGCGGCGAATATTTGCAGCGATGGGCGCGCCGTGACCACGTCGATCAACCAGGGCGTGCCGCTGGTGATCAGCGGGCGCGATACGCAGTTCTCCAAAGATATTGTCGCCCTGGCCAAGCTGGTCACGACTCTCCAACCGGTTACCGTGGCCGACGAGAATGCCGTGAGCCCGCCCAAAAAGAGCGATCCGCCCAGCTTACTCTCCCGGTTCTTGCCGGCGAAACGCTAATCGGCGCGCGACGCCGGGGAACCCGGCGGGAAAGGAGCCCCTATGTCACTCTTGAAACGCATTGGCGGCAGCGAAGGACTCGGCCAGCCGGCGCCCGGTGGCCCGCCGCCGACCGGCCCGCTGCCGTCGACCCCGCCCCCCGCGGCGCCGGGCTCGCTGACCGGGCGCATGCCCTCGCCCGTCACCGGCAACATTGCGCCCCCGACGGGCCGCCTGGGGAATCCGCCGCAAATCCAGCAAAGCGACGACCTGGTGCGCCGCGCGCCGGCGCCGCCCGGCCGCGACAGCTATATGGACCTCAAATCTAAGGTCCAGGCCCAGCTTATCGCCGAGCTCGACCCGAAAATGGATCTGACCAAGACCGATGAAGTCCGCCGCCAGGTCGAAGAGATTTTCAATTCGATCCTGGAGACCCAGAATATCCCCCTCAGCCGCGTCGAGCGCGCCCGGCTGTTCGAGGCCGTGGCCGCCGAGATCATGGGCCTCGGCCCGATCCAGCCGCTGATGGACGACCATGAGATCAGCGAAGTCATGGTCAACGGGCCGAAGCAGGTCTATATCGAGCGGCGGGGCAAGCTGGAGCTGACGAATGTCCACTTCCAGGATGACGGGCACGTGATGCGCATCATCGAGCGGATCGTCTCGCCGCTCGGCCGGCGCATCGACGAGTCGTCCCCCATGGTCGACGCGCGTACCAAGAACGGCTCCCGCGTCAACGCGATCATCCCGCCGCTCTGCCTGAACGGCCCGACCATCACCATCCGAAAATTCGCCAAAGACCCGATCAAGATCGAGGATTATATTCGCTTCGGCACCGTCACGCCGGAGATGGCGACGTTTATGAAGGCCTGCGTCCAGGTGCGGCTGAATATCGTGGTCTCGGGCGGAACCGGCTCCGGGAAAACGACCTGTCTGAACATCCTGAGCGACTTCATCCCGGCCGACGAGCGGATCTTGACCATCGAGAACGCCGCCGAGCTCCAACTGCGCCAGGAACATGTGGTGACCCTGGAATCCCGCCCGCCCAATATTGAAGGCACCGGCGAGGTGACGATCAACGACCTGGTCATTAACGCCCTCCGTATGCGGCCGGAGCGCATCGTCGTCGGCGAATGCCGCGGCAAAGAAGCCCTGGCCATGCTCCAGGCCATGAACACCGGCCACGACGGCTCGATGACGACGCTGCACGCCAACACGCCGCGCGACGCGATCGCCCGCCTGGAAACGATGGTCATGATGGCCGGCTTTGACCTGCCGGTCAAAGCCATCCGCGAACAGGTGGCCAGCGCGATACAACTGATTATCCAACTCGAACGTATGAAGGATGGCACCCGTAAGATCGTCAGCGTGACCGAAGTCCAGGGCATGGAAGGGGACGTGGTCGTGCTGCAAGAAGTATTCAAGTTTGAGCAGACCGGCCAGGAGAACGGTAAGATCATTGGCCGGCTGAAAGCCACCGGCATCCGGCCGAAGTTCATCGAACGCTTCGAGCTGTCCGGGATTTATCTGCCGCCGAACGTGTTCGGGGTGAACGATCGGTTGTTTTAACGGTTGGGCTGCCCCCCTGGAAAGGGAAAGGGAAAGTAGATGTCGCCTACAATCGTCGCCTTTCTGGGCGCGGGCGCGGTGTTCCTGATGTTCCTGGCCTTCTCGCGCGTGATGGCCGGAAACCGGGAGCTGGAGAGCCGGGTGCAAGAGTTCGCCGGCCGCACCCCGACCCCCTCCCGGCCGGCCTCGCGCGAAAAGCTGACGGTCCG
The DNA here is from genome assembly GCA_035310405.1 of Chloroflexia bacterium. Classification (GTDB taxonomy): domain Bacteria; phylum Chloroflexota; class Chloroflexia; order QHBQ01; family JAICKM01; genus JAICKM01. The sequence goes on from DATGEF010000316.1 coordinate 12,841, forward strand.
CACCGATAAGCTGATCAGCAACGCCCGCTTTGCCCAACGCGCCCAGCGCAACCTGGCCCAGGCCGACTTGAAGCTGACCGTGACAGAGTTTGTCCTGATCAAAGCCCTTACCCTGGTGCTCGGCTGGCTGGCCGGCAACTTCATCGGGCGCGATCAAGGGATACTCACGTTTTTGTTCGCCGTTATTTTCGCCGTCATCGGCTGGTTTGTGCCCGACTGGTATGTCAAGTTTTCCCAGGGCCGCCGCATCCGCACCTTTAACAATCAGCTGGGCGACACCGTCATCTTGATGGCCAATTCCCTGCGCTCGGGCTACAGCTTCTTGCAGACGATGGACCTGGTGGGGAAAGAAGCCGGGGGCCCCATGGCCGTCGAGTTCAAGCGCGCCGTGCGCGAAGTCGGGCTCGGCATTGGCGTGCAGGAGGCCTTGATCAACCTGACGAAGCGCGTGCCCTCCGATGACCTGGACCTGATGATTACGGCCGTCAATATCTCGTTTGAGGTCGGCGGTAACCTGGCCGTCATCCTCGACACGATCGCGCACACGATCCGCGAGCGCGTGCGCATCCAGGGCGAGATCCGCGCCCTGACGGCTATGGGCGTGGCGTCCGGGTGGATTATCTCGCTCTTGCCGGTCGCGCTGGGCATCGTCATTATGCTAATTAACCCGACTTATATGGGCGCGATGTTCGTCTGGCCCTGGATCTGCATGCCGATCTGCGCCGGGATGATGATTGCTGTCGGCGCCTGGGCCATTATGAAGATCGTTACCATCGAGGTATAGGCGTGGTGTACGCCAGGTGTAGGCAAGTGTAGAGGAGCCACCGGCTCCACTAGGTCAGGAGATACGACCATGGCTGTTATTATCCCCGCCCTGGCGGCGATCGGGATCATTTTCCTGTTCTTTCGCTGGTCGCTGGCGCCTAGCGGCGAGGCGGCGTCCATCGAAAGCCGGCTCTCCTCTTTTGCCGAGCGCCCGCGGAGCCTGGAGGAGCTGGAACTGGAGCAGCCCTTCCGCGAGCGGATCGTCAAGCCGATGCTCGGCAACCTGGCCCGCCTGTTCGGGCGGCTGAGCCCCGGGCAAAGCACGGAGCGCACGCGCATCAACCTGGCCATGGCCGGCAACCCCAACAACATGGGCGTCGCCGAGTTTGCCGGGCTGCGCATCGTCGCCGCCGCCTTCCTGGCGATTACGACCTTCCTGCTCACCGTGTTTGTCATGAAAGCCGAGCTCTTGAGCGTCGGCATGTACCTGGCCATCGCCGGGGCCGTGGGCTATATGCTGCCGGGAATCTGGCTCGGCCAGAAAATCAAGCGCCGGCAGAAGGCTATCCTCAAGCAGCTGCCCGACGTCATCGACCTGTTGACCGTGTGCGTGGAGGCCGGCCTGGGCTTTGACCTGGCCATGCAGCGCGTCTCCGATAAGTACACCAATGACCTTGCGCTGGAGTTCCAGCGCGTGCTGTCGGAGACCCGGGTCGGCAAGCGGCGGGTGGACGCCCTGCGCGAGATGGTCGTGCGCACCGGCGTGCCCGACGTGTCGACGTTCATCGCCGCGGTGATCCAGGCGGACCAGCTCGGCGTGGCCATGTCCAAGGTCTTGCGGATTCAGTCGGACCAGATGCGCATCAAGCGGCGCCAGCGGGCGGAAGAGCAGGCCCACCGCGCCCCGGTGATCATGATTTTCCCGATGGTCTTCCTGATCTTCCCGGCCATGTACGTGGTGATCCTGGGGCCCTCGGTGCCGAAAATCGCGCACAGCCTGTTTGGCTTTGGATGATGCGGGATTGCATACTCTTTGAGCAACGTTGCAAAGTTAATGAGGCAAGCGGCCTTGCCGATACCAACCGAGACGGGCTCGCCCCAAAAAGGCGGCCCGTCGGCTTTCTGGGATTGTCCACGTCAGCGCCGAAGAGGAAGTAAACGGAGACCTTATGGTGGACGAGCGCGGGAACGCAACCAGGTTATTTTGGCGAGCTGCTGAGACCATTGCCTGGTGCTTACTACGAACGGTGCCGTCCGACCCCCGCTGGAGCTTGCGCAGTCCGGCGCTCACGCCCCAGGGCTACCGATTTGACGAATGGGGCGAAGACATTCACGGCTTGGAGCCGGATCCCCGCTTCGCTAAGAGTGAAGATCTGAGTCGGGTTGTCTCAGAATTGGCCGAACAACGTGCCCGATTGCTACACATGGGAGGAATGTACCCCGATTCACCCGCAGCCGGACTGATTGGTGGTCGGTTGCTCTGCTACGCGCCGTATGAGAACCTGTCGGAGGGGTCCGAGGAGCCGGAGTCGCGGGGCTTCTACGATGTGTGGGCCGCCCCGCCCTGGGACACCTGGATCGCCTGGGTTGACACGCCTACAGTGTACCGGGCGGGCCACGCGACCAGCTCCATTCCGATGCCCGCCCATACGCTCTGGACTACGTCCTACATCGTCTGCTGGGTACCGGACACCTTCATCGAGCTGGCCGATGCCGGGTTGGGCACGAGCACCACGAATGCCATCATGTGGGCAGAGAATCTCGATGCAGAGTGGTTGCAGTATCTGCGGGCAAAGGGTGTGTTGCCTGACGGCGCAGTCTGACCAGCGCCAAGTAGGGTTTTGATAGGGGGCAGTAAACTATGAATCCAGCCGCGCAGCCGAGCGCCCGACCCCAGCCTTTCACACGAGGCCGGCCGAGTCCGCTGCGCCTGGAGAATCGCACCCGGGGCACGATCGTCGCCCACGAGGTGCGGCTCGCCGTAACCCCCTGGGCGCGCGGGCTCGGCCTGATGGGCCATCCCGGCCTCGCGCCCGGCCAGGCGCTGATCTTGCAGCCCGAAAGTAGCATCCACATGTTTTTCATGCGCTGCCCGCTGGACGTGCTCTTCCTCGGGCCGGATGACCAGGTGCTCTTCCTTTACGCCGGGCTGCGCCCCTGGCGGATCAGCCGGATCGTCCGCGGCTCCCAGCGGGTGGTGGAGCTGCCGGTGGGGAGTCTCGCCGCCAGTGCTACCCAGCAGGGCGACCAGGTGGTGTTGCGCCCGCCGGCCTCGTGACCCCCCCGTCGCCGCCCGCCCCCGCGCGGCTGATCACCGCGCTGCTCGACCTGATCTATCCCCGTCAGTGCGGCGGGTGCGGCGGCCTGGGCACCTGGCTCTGCCCCCGCTGCCTGGACCAGATGGCGCCCCCAGCGCGCCCCGGCTGGGTGTGCGCGCGCTGTGCCCGCCCGCTATTGCCGGCCCCCACCGGCCTCTATTGTCCCGATCTGTGTGATACGGGCGGACTGACGGCCGTGCTCTGCAGCGGTCTGTTCGCCGGCCCCTTGCGGGAAGCGATCCACCATCTCAAATACAGCCGCTGGCGGGTGCTCGCCGCCCCGCTCGCCGCCTTGCTCGCCGCGACCTGTCGCGCCACGCCCCTGCCCTGGGCCGAATCCGTGGTCCCCTGGCTGCTCCCGGTGCCGCTCCACCCCCGCCGGCAACGCGCCCGCGGGTTTAACCAGGCGGCCCTGCTGGCCGCGAGCCTGGCCGCCCGCCTCGGGTGGCCGCTCCTGCCCGGCCTGACCCGCGTCCGCTTTACGGACTCGCAGGTCGGCTTGAGTGCGGCCGAGCGGGCCGTCAACCTGGAAGACGCCTTTGCCTGGCGGGGCGCCCCGCTCCCGCGCGCGCCCCTCGTGCTGGTCGACGACGTCTATACCACCGGGGTCACCATGAGCCTGTGCGCCGAAGTGCTGCGCGCCCGCGGCGCCGGCCCCGTCTACGGCCTGGCCCTGGCCCGCACGGAACACAGCGATCAGCACGAGTTTTGAGTTTTGAGTTTTGAGTTTTGAGTGCGGAGTGCGGGATGCTGCCCCTTTAACCCCGCGTCTTCTGATGGTTACCCAGCGATCAGGGCGCTGCCCAGCTCTATCCTGCTCGATTTTGGATTTTGGATTCTTAGACGTGGGATCAAGGACCAGCCAACACAGAACTCAAAACTCAAAACTCAAAACTCGTCTAAACGACGCCTTCCAGCTTGGCGTGGGTCCAGCGCAGGTCGACGAGCGAGGTGGGAACCTGGAGGAGATCGGCGAGTTGGCCGGCCGTGAACTCGGCCTGGTAGGTGCGGACGGCGGCCAGGGGGACCAGCAACAGGGCGGCGGCCAGCTGGGCGGTGTGCTCCAGGTCGTCCTGGAACCACTGGTTGGCTTTGCAGGTATAGAGCCGGTGGGGATGATAGGCGATGATATGGCCCACCTCGTGCGCCTCGGCCAGGCGCTGCCAGGGGCGCGACAGGGTGGCGTTGATCCCGATGTGGATTTCCCGGGGCCGCACGATAGCGAATCCCAGGGTGCGGGGCGTGAGGGGGTAGCGCCGCACCGTGAAGCGATCCAGCAAGCCGCCCAGGTCCACGGGCAGCCGGTCGTGTAGCTCGTAGCGCCGGATCAGAAATTCAATCGTATCCCGGGTCGATAGGTCCATCGGGTAGGGTTCCGCTCACGGCGCGCCGATGCGCTGAGCATAGGCCGATTCTTCATCCAGGATCTGGCGCACCACGGTCATGATGATCGCGCGGTCGGATTCGGGTAGGTCGGCGATCTGATGCAGGTAGACTTCCAGGCGGGGATCGACGGCCGGCACCGGCGACGGCCAGTGCCAGGCGGGGCCGGCCGGCGCGGTGCTGGCCGCCGTCCAGCCGTCGGGTGCGCGTTCGGCGCCCCGCGCGCTATCCGTCCCGCGCCCGGGCGGAGTCGGGCCCCGGGGTCGGCGACGCTCCCGCCAGTGACGCAGCCATGTACCAATCATTTCGTCCCACGCCTTTGCTGCCAACGCGTCGACCCGAGCCCCTTGCCTGCTGCGGGGGCAGTGCCAAGGATTATAACACCGCCCCGCGGGTCCCGCAACACGAACAAATGTGCGCTCCCCATCCCGGCATCCCCGCCACCCCGCTTACTGCGGCGGCGCGCTGGGCAAGGGCGGGGGAACGGGCGTCTCCGTGACCCCGATCGCCGGGGCGGCCGGCGTCGCCGTCTGAGTCGCCGCCGCCGGGCTGGGGCTGGGCAGGGCGCTGGCGGGCGGGGTCGCAGTCGGGCTGGGGGTGGTCGGCCCCGCGCCGGGGGGCGCGGTCGGGCTGGGGCTGGGCGGGGGGGGTGGCGTGCCGCCGAGCGGGGTCGGGCTGAGGTGGGCGGCCTCGTCATAGGCCTTTTGCGCCTCGGCCGTGGCCCCAGCGCCCTCATAGGCGCGCCCCAGGGTCAGCCAGTACTCGGCGCGATTGGGATCGCTTTCGACCGCCTGGTGGGCGGGGGGCACGGCGTCCCGGAACTGGCTCTGCGCGATCAGGCTGCGGGCCAGCATATCCAGGCCCGGCGCCCAATGCGGCTGCAACGCCGCGACCGAGCGAAAGGTCAGCGCCGCGTCCTCCGCGGCGTGCGGCCGGTCCGGCGTATTCAGGTAGGCGATGCCGAGATAGTAGAGGGCTTCGGCATCGCCTGGTTTGCGCTCGCTGGCGATCTCCAACGCTGGGATGGCGGCGGCGTAGCGCCCGGCGCGGACCGCCTCAATGGCCGCCTGCCGATCGATCGCGGCCTGGCTGGGCGGCGGCGACGGGACGGCCGTGGCCTGGGCCAGCGGGTTCAGCGCCCGATCGCCGCCGGGCGTCACGGCCAGGGCTGGCGGCACGTGGACCTGGGGCGGCGCCAGGGTGGGCACGGGGGTGCTGCTCGGCGGGACCGGGGTGGCCGAGGGCGGGATCGGCGTGAGCGTGGCCGGGATCGGCCGGTTAATCGTGTTCACCAGCCCGAGCCCCAGGAGTCCGATCAGCACCAGCCCGGCCACGCCGACCCCCAGACTCAGCAGAATCCGCCGGGCGCGGCTGTCGGTCGGGGCGGCCAGGGCCTGGCCGCCGACCAGGCGCGGGCCCGTGCTGAGGGTGGGGGGCTCGGCCGGCGCGGCGGCCAGGTCCGTGGCCAGCGCGCCGAGCGGCGGGGCGGGGCGCGCCCGCTCGGCCGCCAGCGCCTCGGTGAAGCCGGGCAGCCGGCGCGTCAGATCGCTTTCGGCCTGGACGACGAAGCGGCTCGTCGGATCGAGGCGCTCCGCAGTGTGCAGCGCGGCGGCGGCCTCCGCCAGGATCGGACTGCTCAGGGCCATGCCGATCCAGGCGTTCTGGTTCTCGGGCGCCACCGCGGTGATGTCTCGGAAGATCGCGTAGGCGCCGTCGCGATCGCCCTGGCGCAGCGCGGTGATGCCCTCCCGCAGGCGCACGGCCATCGCGGTCGAGGGATCGGCGGGGGCGAGCCCCGAGGCGGGCGCGGGCTGCGCCGCGTTCTGTTCGTCCACCGGCAACCTCCTGGCGGCTATCTAAAGGTAGATGGCATAATGCCGAGCTGGTTGCGGTATTTCGTCACAGTGCGCCGGGCGATGCGTACGCCCTGCTCCCGCAGTCGCTGTACAATTTCCTTATCGGTGAGAGGCCGAGGCTCGGTCACGATCAGTTCGCGGATACGGTCCTTGGCGCTTAACGAGGCCTGGAAGAAATCGGCAAAGGGGATGACATGGCGGTTGGGCAGCATCACGTACTTGTCCGCCGTCGCCCGGCTGACGGTCGATTCGTGGAGGCCCAGATACTGCGCGACCTGCGCGCGGGTCAGGGGCCGCAACTGGCGGACGCCATAGCGCAAGAACTCCGCCTGCACCTCGACCAGGCAATTCGTGATCCGGCGCATCGTCTCGCGGCGTTGCGCGATATTCGAGATAAACAGCCGGGAGCGATTGACATAGCGCCGGATATGCTCGCGATCGTTGTCCGACATCCCGGTCAGGGTCACCGCCGGCAACGCCAGGCTGCTCCCCTCCTGGGCGCCGGCGGGCCCGTCGTGGCCGTTATGCGCGGCGGGCCCCAGGCTGGCGACGCGGCCCTGCGGATGCAGGGCCGCGGCCGCCGCGAGCCGATGGTACATCGGGTTGACCCGCAGGCTGAAGCGCAGTGACTCGACGACTTCCACCTCAAAGTTATTATTATGTAGGCGGATGATCACATCGGGGGTCACGAAGCGCACCGGCGTATGCGTCGGCCAGGGCCGGCCGTCGGTCGCGTGGCCGGGGTGCGGGTTCAGGTGATTCTTGATGAAGTCCCGCACCGCGACGATCGACTCGTAGGTCGTGCCGAGCAGGTGGGCGATCAGGGTGAATTTATGCTCGCCCAGCTCCGTCAGGTAGTCGCGCAAGATCTCCTCGACGAACGGCACCAGGGGGGGCTGGCCGCGCTCTTTGATCTCTTGCAACTGCAGCAGCAAGCACTCGCGCAGATCGCGCGCCGCGACGCCGGTAGGGGCGGCCTGTTGGATGGCCTGGAGGATCGTCTCGGCCTGGTCGAGTGTCACCCCGCAGGCCCGCGCCACCTGGTCCAGGCCACACGCCAGGTAGCCGCGATCGTCCAGGCTGCCCAGGATATAGCTGGCCACGGCCCGATCGCGGCCCTGGAGGCCCAAGGCCACGTCGGCCAGGAGTTGCTCCAGGCGGTTGGCCTCGCCGGAGATGAGCGTCATGGGGTCGAAGTCGCCATCCTCGGCGGCGGATTGGCTCGTCGTCCGCCGGTCGGCGTGGCTCTCGTACCAATCCTCGGACGGCGAGTCGACGACGGCGGACGTGCCGCTGAGCGGCGTGGGCGCGTCCAGCGCCGGGGGGGTCATGGACTTCTCACAAATCGGGCACAGGGGGGCCGTACTCGGCGTGCCACACGACGGGCAGGAGCGCCCTTCCAGGAGCTCAAGGGCTGGGTTGTCGGCCAGTTCCTGTTGTACCAGCTGCTGTAATTCCAGCGACGAGAGTGCCAGTAACTGGTTCAGGACAATCAGCGTCGGGGAGACCTTGAGCGATTGTTCCTGGCTAATTTGAAGCGATAAGTCCACGCTTTGCTCGTACTCCTGAGGGCACAGCCCTTGCTGCTAGCGGCCGGCCAATGTGCTGCCATTATACACCTATGCGCAGGCGGGCGCAAGCGTGCCGCGCGTGTGCCGTCCCGCCTGGCAAGGTGGACTCTTATCCCCCGGCATGGTAATATTATAGCTGGGTGCCGGTGCCGGCACCCGCGGCGTCGCCGGCCGGGCCGCGCCCTGGCGACGGGAGAAAGGATCTAGCAGCCGGATGATCACGACGGGGTTAGCGGAGCACGAGGCCCCGGCGGCGGGCGGCGCGGCCGGGGCCGCCCGCCGCGGCCTGGGGCGGCTGTGGGCGGCGCGGGGCTGGTGGGGCGGCCTGATCGCCCTCGGCCTGGCCGCGCTGGGCCAGCAGGCCTTGATTGCCAACTCCGACCCGGATCTGGCCGGCCGGTATTATCTCGCCGCGATCGTCCTCTTGATTGCCGTCTGGCTCCATCCCACCTGGCCCGGGCGCGCCACTCCCCCGGCGGCCCCATCCGATGGGCCGGCCGCCGCCCCGGACCCGCCCGCCGTCCTCGTCCGCGCTGTCCGGCCGGGACCCGCGCCCCCCGCCCCGCCTCGGATCGGGACGGAGAGTCCCGGCGCCGGGGACCAGACGGCCCCGCCCCGCCCGGGGAACGGGCGCAACGGCGCGGCGGCCGCCGGCCCGGTGGCGCAGGTCGCGGCGTTGTCCGCGGGCGGGGCCAGGGTGGCGGGGACCGCTCCCCGCCCGGTCCTGCAAGCCTGGGTGCCGGGCGCCCCCGGCGCCAAGCCGCCGGGGGCGCGCCCGGCCGCCGCGGCCGGCCCGGCCGTCGTCACCCGCCCGGTGCCCGCCGCGGTCGCCATCCCCATCCCGCGGGCGGTCGCCCGTCCCGCGGCGGCCGCGTCCCCGCCGCCGGCGGCCGCGACTCTGCGGCCGGACCACGCCTGGGGCCGCTGGCGCGCGCGGCTGGGGTGGCGGCTCACCGCGCCCGGCCTCGTGCTGGCCGCGATCCTGGCCGCCGCCGCCACCCAGGTGTTGCGGGCCAATATCGCCAACCCGCTCGGAGGCTGGCTCTGGGCCGCCGCCCTGGGTACGCTGCTCCTGACTTTTCTGGGCGTCGCCGGCTGGCCGGCCGGGCCGGGCCTGCTGGAGGGGCCGGAGGATGATTTCTTTGCCCGCGGCCTGCCGCGCGTGCCGGTGCGGCTTGAGCTCGTGCTGGCGGCCGGGATCCTGCTGCTGGCGCTCGCCCTGCGCCTGGTAAACCTGGAGTACATGCCGGGCATCTTCGGCGACGAAGGCGAGCGCGGCATGGATGCCCGCGCCATCGTGCAGGGGCAGCCCACCTTGATCTTCGGCTACGGCTGGTGGGGCGTGCCCAATCTCTATTTCTATTGTGTGGCCTGGATGCTGCGCATCTTCGGCGATACCATGGTCGGCGACCGTATGTTGTCCGTGCTGAGCGGCGTGCTGGCCGTCTGGTTCGTCTACCGCATTGGGCGCCTGCTCTGGGGGCCGCGCGCCGGGCTGATCGCCGGCACCTTGCTCGCCGTCTCGCCCCTGGCCCTGCAGTTCAGCCGCGTGGCCGGGGAGAGCACCCCCACCGGCGCGCTCTGGGCGGCGGGCTTCTTCTTCCTGTTCCGCGCCTTGCGCCAGCGCCGCTGGAGCGATTGG
>DATGEF010000317.1:0-25627 GCA_035310405.1 Chloroflexia bacterium
GGTGGTACACGAACTAGCCGCGGCCGCATGGGGAATCGAGGTAAAGGCCGCAAAGGCGGTCTCGAACTGCTGCACAAACGGCCCTTGTACGACCCAGCCGCTTTCCAGGGGCCGCTGGACGGCCGCAAATTCTTCCGGGCCGAAGAATACTTTGGTTATGGGAATCGTCATCCAGTCTCATCCTTTGCCGACGTGTGCTTTGTTGCCGTAGCGGTTCCCCCTATTATACCCAATACGGCAGGTTTGACCAACCATTTGTTCACGATCGCTGCGCCCGCGACTGTTCCCACGCCCACAATTCCCCCAACCCGGTGCCTAGCGAAACTTCGGTTGCAAAATTCAATATTTGCCGGGCGCGCGCTACATCCGCTTGCATACGCAAGACCGGCAGGTCACTGGGCTCGATGAGCGGCCTAGTCGGGCTTCTGGCCAGCACCCCCACCATCGTGGCGAGGTCCAGCAACGTAGTCATCTGGCCCGTGCCGATATCGATGATCTCCCCATCCCGTGCCGTTGTGCTGCCTGCTTGATCGCCTGCACGACATCGCGCATATGGATGAAATCGCGGCCCGCGCTCGGATCTCCCTGGATAGCGGGTGGTAAACCCCGTAGAGCACGCCGTATGAATTGCGCTTCGGCGGTAGTGCGGTCCCTTCCATCCAGTGCTGGGCCGTAGACGTTGAAGAGTCGGAGAATCGTCGTGCCCAGGCCATAGCAACGGGCAAAGGTCGTGCAGAGAATTTCGCCCCTCCATTTGCTGGCGGCATAGGGTGACGCCGGTTGGGGGGGGTCCTCCTCGCGCTGAGGTAAATGCGGCGCGGTGCCGTATACCTGGGCCGTTGAACTGTACACGACCTGGCGTACGCCGGCCGCGTGGGCTGCGTGCAGGATGTGCAGCGTGCCTAAAGCGTTCACCCGAAATGCGCTGACCGGGTCCTGCATGCTCTGGCCCAGGGGATGGCACGCCAGGTGGATTACCGTATCACAGCCATGGACCGCCTGGTTAACGTGCCCCGCGCAGCAGATATCGCCCTGCTGCCAGTCGCTCCCAGGCCAGCCGTCCGGCGGTGGGCGCGATCCGAAGCCGCGCACCCGGATTCCGTCCGCGATCAACGACCGGACCAGGTGCTGCCCGATGTAGCCGGAAGCGCCGGTTACCAGCACATATATCACCGGCTAGGCCGCTTTCTAACCGCGCGCGCGCTGCTGGTCGTGCCGCCGCCACTCCACCACGGAGTGTAAGCCTTCCTCCAGCGGCACGCGCGCCTGGAAGTCGATCAGGCGGGCCGCTTTCTCCGTGCTGCCGACGCGGTGGGTCACAAACATCTGCTCCTGGGGCCGGTACTCCGGGTGCAGGTCCGACCCGGTGATCGCCAGCAGCAACTGGACGAGTTCATTGATCGTGGTCTTCACGCCGCGGCCGATATTGAAAAACTCGTCGGTCGCGGCACTCTTTAAGGCCAAGATATTCGCGCGGGCCACGTCTTCGACATGGATAAAGTCGTAGGCCTGCGCGCCGTCGCCGAAGATGATCGGGGGCCGCCCCTGGTCAATGCGGTCCAGCACTTTCATGATTACACTGACATAGGTGCCTTTATAGTCCATGCGCGGGCCGTAGATGTTCATATAGCGCAGCCCGACGTAATCCAGCTTGTGCTGTTCGTACCGCGCCCGGAAGAACTGCTCGCCGGCGATCTTAGTCGCGCCGTACATCGTGCGGTTGTTGAACGGGTGCTCCTCCGTCATCGGGGTGACGACTGCGTCGCCGTAGACCGAGGCGGAGGAGGAATAGACCACTTTTTTTACTCCCGCCTGCTGAGCGGCCTCGATCACGTTGTAGGTGCCCACCACATTGACTTCGAGGGCGGAGCGGGGATCCTGCACGCACTCGCCCAGCCAGAGGGCCGCGAGGTGGAACACGTAGTCCGTGCCTTGCAGCAGTTGGCCCAGCAGGGCGCGGTCGGTCACACTGCCGGCGACGATCTGGACGCGGGGGTCCTGGCTCGCCAGACGCAAATTGTGCCGCGTGCCGCGCACGAAGTTGTCCAGGACGACGATCTCGCGTACCGGCTCCTGCGTCAACTGGTCCACGATATGGGAGCCCACGAACCCGGCGCCGCCGATGACGAGAATTCTGGTGTTTTCTAACCCTGGCATTGCATATCCTCCCTGGCGCAGTAATTCTATAGTATAGCATATTTCCTGGGATAGCTTGGTGTGGGAAGCGGCCGGGCCTAACAACCTGCGCGACAATGGCTTCGCGGCTTGCGACGGGGAGTGGGGGCGCGGGACCGGCCTGGTCGCCCTACACGCGACCAGGCCGGCTGGGTTTCCTGCTTAGTAGCCGCTATCCGCGGCCCTTAGGGCTGGGCGATCTGGCCGTCCGGCAAGAAGGTAATGGCCAGGATTTTGGCGGCCTGGCCGCGGGTGACGGGCTGATTGGGCAGGAAGTAGGCGCGATTCCCCGGGGCGACACACGGCCCGGCCGGGCCGGCGCCGCAGCCGTAGCCCCCGACGATGCCCCAGGCCGTGCCGGCCTCGACCGCGCTATAGAAGGCGCTGCCCGGCGGCGCGTCCTGGAACGTCTGGGTCGCCGGTGCCCCAAACCCTTCGGCCAGAGCGGCGATCTTGACCAGCTGGCCGCGGGTGACGGCTTGGGTCGGGCGGAAGTAGGGTTGGTGGGTGGCGTTGCACGGCTCGCCGGGCCGGCCGCAGGGATAGCCGCTGATCACGCCGTAGGCCGCCCCCGTTTCGATGTAGTCGTAGAAGGGATTCCGGGGCGTGACATCGGCGAAGGTCGCCACCGCAGGCGTGACGACGGGCCAGCCGGCGGCGTTGACCACCAACTTGAGCAGCTGTCCGCGGGTGACGATCGCCGCCGGGCGGAAATAGGGGGCGTTGTTGGCGTTGCAGGGCTCGTTGGGGCCGCCGCAGGCGTAGCCGCTCAGGGCGCTGGCGCCGGCCAGCCCGGCGATGAAGGGGGCGAAGGGCTGCGCCGGCGGCACGTCGCTAAAGTCCGGCGCCGTGCTCGGGGGCGCGCAGAAGGTCACGGGTTGGCGCTTGGTTTTCGCCTCGCACACGCGCGGGATATCCTGCACCGTGACGAGCAGCTGGAAGGGGCCCTGCTTGGGTTGGACGATCCCACACACGGTGCCCGTCACCATGGTGATACTCCGGGGCGGCAGGGTGGTCGACGGGATCGTTGCGCTCCCGATCTCGATGCCGCCGCGCCGCTGGAAGATCACCGTGCCGTCGACGGTCATGGCGCTGTCGCTCTCGTTCTGGAGCGGGATGGCATAGTCCACACAGCCCTGCGGGTTGATGCACGGGTGGTAGCTCAGGATGGCAAACTGGCAGCCCTGCTCCGGCGTGCCGGTGGCTACGGGCGGGCCCGGGGTCGTGGTCGCCGTCGGCAGGCACAGGGCGATATAATGTTCGACCAACGTGCGTCCGGGGTTGGCGGCCGTGCCGACCGCCCAGAGGTCTCCCGCACTCCCCGCCGCGATCCCCTTCAGGATGTTGGCGCTCGGGTCCGGGTTGGGACTGGTAACCACCGCCCAGCTGCTGCCGTTCCAGTGCTCCGTCAACGTCCCCATGATTGTGCCGGTCGCATCAGTTTGGCGGCCCACGGCCCAGGCCTCGCCGGGGGCTAGCGCCACCACCCCCCGCAGCTCGGCGCTGCCCCCGCCACTGGCGCTGGCGACGACCGTCCAGCTGGTGCCGTTCCAGTGCTCGGTTAGCGGCTGCGCGGCGCTGCCCGTGCCGGCGGTGCCCACGGCCCAGACATCCGCGCTGCCCGTCGCGCTGGCGGCGTTCAGCACATTATTGCCCGTGCCGGCGTTGGGGCTGGCGACGAGCTGCCAGGCGTTGCCGGTCCAGTGCTCGATCAAGGTCTGGCGCGCGGCCCCGTAATTGCTATAATAGCCCACCGCCCAGACGTCGCCGCCGGCGGTGGCCGTCACACCGTTCAGGTAATTCTCCAGGCTGCCCACGTTGGGGCTGGCCACGACACTCCATTGGCTCCCGTTCCAGTGCAGAGTCAGGGTCTGATACATATAGGTGTCGGGGCTATAGAGCCCGACGGCCCAGACATCGTTCGGGGCCAGGGCGGTGACGCTTTGCAGATATTGCTCATGGCTGCCGGCATTGGGGCTGGCGACCACGCTCCAGGCGCTGCCATCCCAGTGCTCGGTCAGCGTGCGTTGCACATTACTCGCATCCCAGTAGAACCCGACCGCCCAGATATCGTTGGGCCCCGCCACTGCGGCGGCGTGGAGGAAGTTGCGATTGGTGCCCACATTCGGGCTGGGGACCAGATCCCAGGTGCTCCCATTCCAGTGCTCGATCAGCGTCTGCTCGACGTTATTGGCATTGGCGGCATAGCCCACGGCCCAGGCGTCGTTGGGGCCAGCGACGGCCACGCCATCCAGGATATTGGTGCCGGTGCCGGCATTGGGGCTGGCCACGAGTTGCCAGCCCGGCCCGCAGGGCGGCACCGTCGCCGTCGGCGGCACCGGCGTGCTGGTCGGCGTGCTGATGGAGCACGCCGTAATATCGCGCTCGGTCAGGGTCTGGGCGGGGCTGTTCGCGCTGTCGTACCCCACGGTCCAGAGTTGGTCGCTGCCGGCGAAGCCGACACTGCCAAACCAGGAATCGGTCGCGCCGGCCGCCTGCGGGACCACGACGACCTGCCAGGATGCGCCATCCCAATGCTCCACGAGGGGTTGCCGATTCGCCGGCTGCCCATCCGGGGCGCTATACCCGACGGTCCAGGCATTGTTCGCGCCCAAGGTCGCGATTTTGCCGAGGGCGTTGAAGGCATGATTGGGATTCGGATCATTCGGGCTGGCGACGATCGCCCAGGCTGTGCCGTCCCAGTGTTCGATCAAGGTGCGGTCCAGGTAGGGGCCGTTGTTGTACGAGCCTACCGCCCAGATATCGGTGGCGCTGGTGGCGGCCATCCCATTCAGGGCATTGCCGCCGATCGAAGGCGAGGGATTCGGGCTGGGGACAATCGACCACGCGGTGCCGTCCCAGTGCTCGGTTAAGGTGAACTGGTTGTATCCGACATAGTAGGCGCCCACCGCCCAGGCGTTAGTGCTACTGAGTACGGCGACTCCCGCCAAATCGTCCAGCGTCCCCTGGCTGGGGCTGGCGACGATCGCCCAGGCCGCGCCGTTCCAGTGCTCGACCAGGGTATGGCTGTTCGCCGACGTACCCTGCGCCCAGCCGACGGCCCAAACGTCGTCGGCCGCTAAGGCCGCAACGCTAGTGAGCGTGTTGTTACCACTGCCCGGGTAGGGACTGGCGACGATCGCCCAGGCCGTGCCGTTCCAGTGCTCGATCAGCGGCTGGGTGGCACTGCCATCATTATAATTGCCGACGGCCCAGATATCGTTAGCGGCGTGTGCGACCAGGCCATTGATCACGTTGGCGCCCGTGCCGAAATTGGGGCTCGGCACGATGCTCCACTGGTTGCCGTTCCAGTGCTCCAGCAGCGTCGCGTTGCCCGCGCTGCCAGCCGCCCAGGCATCGTCGCCGGCAACCGCCGCAAAGGCATTGAGATAGTTGGCGCCCGTGGGCACATTGGGGCTGGCCACGATCGACCAGCCGAGCCCACAGCTGGCGGGGGTATTGGTGGCGGTTGGCGGGAGCGGGGTGCTCGTCGCCGTCGCGGGCGGCAGGCCCGTGGTTGCCGTCGGCGTGTCTGTGGAGCAGGCGCCCGTATAGCGCTCGACTAGCGTCTGGGAGGTGCCGCTGGCGCCGGCAAAGCCGACCGCCCAGAGCTGATTGGGCGCGCTGGCCACCAGGCCGTTGAGCCGCCCGTCCGTCGCGCCGGGCACACTGGGGGTAGTGACTGCTTGCCAGGTCGTGCCATCCCAGTGCAGGGCCAGGGGCCGGCGGTTCTGCTCCTGGCCGTTGGGGGCACTGAAGCCGGTCGCCCAGATGTCGTTCGGTGCGAAGGCGGCGACGCCGTCGAGCACATTGAAGGGGTGCGTGGGATCGGGATCATTGGGGCTCGGCACAATCGACCAGGCGCTGCCGTCCCAGTGCTCGACGAGGGTCGTATCGATAGGACTCCCCGGGTTATACGTCCCGACGGCCCAGATGTTGCTCGCGCTGAGCGCCGTCAGCGCGAAGAGCACATTCCCCCCCGTGCCGGGCGCCGGATTCGGGTTGGGCACAATCGCCCAACTGGTGCCGTTCCAGTGCTCGACCAGCGTATACTGATTACTGCCCACATAATAGGCGCCGACGGCCCAGACATTGGTGCTCGTCACCGCGCTGACGGCGATCACTCCATCCGGGTCAGGGCCCGGGTCCGGGCTGGCCACAACACTCCAGGCGGTGCCGTCCCAGTGTTCGGTGAGCGTCCGCCCCCCTTGGACTCCATCCTGAGACGCGCCCACGGCCCAGATGTCGTTCGGGGCGATCGCGGCGACGCCCCCCAGGAGATTGTTGCCGGTGCCGGCGTTGGGGCTGGGTACGATACTCCAGGCGGTCCCGTCCCAATGTTCGATCAGCGTCTGGGTGGTGCTGTTCTGCGCCCTCCCGACCGCCCAAACGTTATTGCTGGCCAGGGCGGCCAGGCCACTCAACATATTCGCGCCCGTCCCCACACTGGGGCTGGGCACGGTACTCCAGGCGGTGCCATCCCAGTGCTCGGTCAGCGTGGCATTCCCGGCGTTCCCGGCGACCCAGACGTCATTCGTGGCCACGACTGCCACCGCATTGAGATAATTATTGGTGGCCGGGACATTGGCGCTGGGGATGATCGCCCAACCTGGAGTACAACTAGCCGGGGGGTGGGGCGCGCCCGGCCCGGATAACCCTGACGGGCCCGCCGCACTGCGCGATGTGGCGCGCGCCGAGGCACTGGTTCCGATCGCCACGCAGGCCAGGGCCAGCAGGAGGATGGTGAAGGTCGTAATACTGCCGCGTTTACTCATCTGGCTGGTACTCCTCTTGTCGCATGATGTTCCGTGCCTGGCGCCCCGCACTAAAAGGGGGCAAGACATCGCGCACTTGCCCCCCCGGCTATTGTAGCACCCTTGGAGGCCCGCGGCAATAGGCCATTTGGGCTATCTTGGGTCCGGCTGGTAGTAGGGCAAAACCAGCGCGGCGACGTGGTGCATCTCATGCACGGCGGCGGCGTAGGCTGGGCCGACCTGGCCGTGCGCGGCCCGCGCGGCCGGGTCCTGCACCAGGCGCTCCAACACGGCGTAGATCGTGGCCGGCTCGGCGCTGACGATCGGCAGGGAGTCCGGGTAGTGGCGCCGCAGGTCGTCGCGGATGCGGCAGACGACCGGCCGGCCGCTGGCCATGGCCTCTACGGCGAACGTGCCGTACGCGCCGATCATGATCTGGTCGACGACGATGTCGGCGCCGGCGACGAAGGCGGGCACGTCGGCGGCCGGGATGCCTTCCAGCACCTGCAGGGCCACCGGGTAGCCGGCCGCCTTCAGCCGCTCCACGGCGTCCAACACGTAGCGGGTGCCTTTGATTTCGCGGTCGGTGGGCGCGTGCAGGATGCGCAACGGCGCGGCCGCGCTGGGCGGCGTCGTGCGCGGCGGCCCCGGCCGCCAGCGGCGGAGATCGATGGGGCCCGGCAGCAGCATGGCGCCGGGCACGTCTTCCAGCAAGTCGGGGGTTGAGACGAACACGGCGTCGGCGAAGCGGAGGGGCGGCCGCCGCTTGCCCCAGCAGACCAGCGACACACATTCGTGACAGCCGCTGATCGCGTACTTGGCCAAGTTGCTGCGGCGGCTGCGCACATCACAGCCACAGAAGTGGAAAATGATATGCTTGCCGAGCGCCCGCAACAGCGGCAGGTCGGGAAAGGGCCAGGGAAAGAGGGTGTTGCCGAAATAGAAATGAAAGACGTCGAACTGCCGGATGGCGTGCAGGGCATAGCGTCCGACGGCGGCGCCCTGGGCCAGGCGGCCGCGGCGGGCCTCCAGGTGCAGGCTGGCGTCGGTGCCGAAAGCCCGCGGCCGCGAGATGTATTCGATCGCGGTTGCGTCAACCCCCAGGTCCCGCTGCGCCCGCGCCAGCAGCCCGGCAATGCCAGCGATGTTGGTCGGGGCATGGAGGATACGGAGTTTTGAGTTTTGAGTTTTGAGTTTTGAGTTAATCATGTTCTCGCATTAATGCATGCTCTGCTCGGCGACCGCCATGCTGCCACAATAGTAAATAGTGTGAGGGAATAAGTATTAGCAAAGATACTAAAGAATATGTCATTCTGAGCGCAGCGAAGAATCCGCTGCCCTACGGATCGGGGCGGAGCCGGCGGGCGGCTGGCCCAGCGCCCCCGCCTCCCGACCACATCGCCCGGGCGTGGCTCCTGATCGCCCCCGTGGGCTAGCAGGTACGTGCCCCAGCGGATTCTTCGCTGCGCTCAGAATGACAAATCTTATCTTTTCTGCTAATAAAATACATTATCACTGCACGCGCAAAACTCAAAACTCAAAACTCAAAACTCAAAACTCAAAGCTCTACACGCCCAGGTAGGTCAGGCCGGCCGCGCGGATACGGGCCTGGGGGGCCGGGGCCAGGGCGTTGCGGCCGTCGAGCACGACGCGGGCGCCCTGGGCGGCCAGGGACGCCCAGTCGAGGGCCGCGAAGGCCTGGTGGTAGGCCTGCACGATCACCGCGTCGACCGGGGGCAGGGCCGCGAGCGCGACGACCTCCGCGCCGCTCGCGGCCAGTTCGGCCGGCGTAAAGAGCGGGTCCACGACGAGCGGGGTCGCGCCGCTCGCGGCCAGTTCGCGGATCAGCGGTTTGGCCGCCGAGAAGGCCGCCTCTTTGACATCTTCGCGGTAGCTGTAGCCCAGGATCAGGATGCGCTGGCCGGCGAGGCCGCCGAGGGCGCGGCTCAGGCGGGTCAGCGCCCAGCCGGCCATCGCGTCGTTGGCCTGGCGCGCCGCCCGCGGCAGGGTCAGGTCGCCCGCCGCGTCGTCGTGGATCAGGAAGTAGGGGTAGACCGGGATGCAGTGCCCGCCGACGCCGATACCCGGGCGATGGATGTGGGAGTAGGGCTGGGTATTAGCCGCGGCAATGGCCTCGGCGATCGGCAGCCCGCGCCCGGCCGCGTAGCGGGCGAACTCGCTGGCCAGGGCGATGTTCACGTCGCGATACGTCGTCTCCAGCAGCTTGACCAGCTCGGCCGTCTCGGCGTCGCGCACCGGCCGCACCTCGGCCCCATCGAGCACGGCGCGATAAAAGGCCACTGCCGCCGCCGTGCTCGCCGCGTCGACGCCGCCGACGATCTTGGGGTACGTGGCCAGGTCGCGGAAGATCCGCCCACTGTAGACGCGCTCCGGGCTGAAGGCCAGGGCGAAGTCGCGGCCGGGCACCAGGCCGGCGCCCTGCGCCAGCAGCGGCCCCAGGCGTGTGCGGGTCGTGCCCACCGGCAGCGTCGTCTCGTAGAGGACGAGCGTGCCCGGCCGGAGGCCGTGGGCCACGTCGCGCGTCGCCGCGTCGACGGCGCGGAAGTCGATCGCGTGCGTCTCGTCGACCAGCAGCGGCACGATGATCACCACCACGTTACTCGCCGCGACCGCCGCGGCGGTCGCGGTCGTGGCCGTCAGCTGCCCGGCCGCGACGGCGGCCGCGACGCGCTCCGGCAGGCCGGGCTCTTCGCCGATCGGGCAGGCCCCGGCGTTGACAGCTGTGACGACCGCCGGGTTGAGATCACAGCCGATGACCCGTGCCCCGCGCCCGGCGAATTGCGCGGCCAGCGGCAGGCCGATCTTGCCCAGGCCGACGACGGCCACCTGGTAGGGTGCCGGGGCGGCCGGCGCGGCGAGGTCTGGATTCATGATTCGTCCTCCCGGCGCGGGGCGAGGTCGATGACCTGCCCGCGGTGGCCGGCCGCGACGATCTGCTGGGTGATCTCGACCGCTTTCAGGCCATCTTCCCCGGCCACGATGCTGGCCGGCTCGCCGCGCACGGCGGCGACGAAGTGCTCCAGCTCGCGGCGCAAGGGCTCGGCCCGGTCGAGGCGCAGACGCGTCATATTGCCCTCGCTGACGCCGGCGATCGTGCTGATCGCATCCCACTCGGTGCGGATGTAGTCGTTCTCGTAAAAATAAAGGTCCTGGGTCAGGTAGTTGACCTGGAACATGCCCTTCTCGCCCGTGACCGTCAGCTGGCGGATCTTGGTCGGGGTCAGCCAGTTGATGTCGAGCACGCCGATCGTGCCGTCGCGGAAGCGCAGGAGCCCGGAGAGCAGATCTTCGTGGTCCGTATGGATGCGGCGGGCGGTCTCGGCATAGACGCGGGTTACCTCGCTGCCGCTCAGGTAGCGCATGATGTCGACGTCGTGGGTGGCGAGGTCGACGACGACGCCGACGTCGCGGACGCGGGCCGGGAAGGGCCCGAGGCGCTGGGCGTGCATCTGAAAGACGCGGCCGAGCGCCCCGGCCTGCAGGCGCGCCTGCAGCTCGGTCAGGGCCGGGTTGTAGCGCTCGACATGGCCGACGGCCAGCACGACGCCGGCGGCCGCGGCGGCGGCGATAATCTGGCGGCCTTCGGCCACGGTAAAGGCCAGTGGCTTTTCGACCAGCAGGTGGGTGCCGTGGGCGATGACCTCCAGGGCGACGGGCAGGTGGCCGCGCGTGGGCACGGCGATCGTCACCAAATCGGGGCGGGCGCCGGCCAGCAGAGCGGCCGGGCTGGCGAAGGCCGGCACATGGAAGGTATGGGCGGCGCGCTCAGCGGTCGCCGGGTCGGAGTCGGCCACGCCGACGAGCTCCACGCCCGGGATCTCATGGTAGACCCGGCAATGGTGGCGGCCCATGGCGCCGGCGCCGATCACGGCGGCGCGCACGGGGCGCGGCAGGGATCGGCTCATGGTCCGGCCTCGAGCTCCGGCTGGTGCCCACACTGGGGGCAGACCGGGTGCGGACCCGGGGTGAGGCCCCCGGGCAGGCGCGCCCCGCAGGCGCAGACATAGCCCACCAGCCGCGCCGGGTGCCCGATCACCAGGCCGTGGGCCGGCACGTCGTGCGTGACGACCGCGCCCGCGCCGACCAGCGCCCAGCGCCCGATCGTCAGGTCGGTCAGGATGATCGCCCCGGCCCCGATCGCGGCCCCGTAGCGGACCCGCGTGACGCCGACCACCCAGTCGGCGTCCGTCTTGAGCGTGCCGGCGGGCGTGATCGCTCGCGGGTGTTTGTCATTCGTGAAGATCACATGGGGCCCGATAAAGACGCCATCCTCAAGCGTCACCCCGTGGTAGACGCTGGCCCGGTTCTGGATCTTGACGTTATTGCCGATCTGGACGCCAAAATCCACATAGGCGCCCTGGCCCACGATACAGTGCGTGCCCAGGCGCGCCCCCTCCCGGATCTGGGCCTGGTGCCAGATGCGCGAGTGCGCCCCGATCTCGGCGTCGGGCGCGACCTCGGCCGTGGGATGGACCCGTACTCCTTCTGCCAACGCCATGTGCACCTCGTTTCTGAATCACGCATTTCACCCAAAATCTACCTATTATACCACGCTTTGGCGCTTGGGCGCCGCCCGCGGGGCACCGCCGTGGGCCAAGCGCGGCGGCGCCCCCCGTTTGACAGGCACTGGAGCGCTATAGTAGAATGACCCTGACTTTCATCCAGACCCTGGGTGGCTGTGCTGTGGGGCGCGGGACCGGGTAGCGTTCGACGATCGTATGGCCGCGTTGGCTCCGGCCGCCCGGGTTGCACGGCCGGCAGAAACTCGGATTACCAACATCGAGCACCGGCGATGACTAAAGCGCCCAGCGCGCCCAGCACTCGGACGCCCCCGAAGATTCCATCCCGGCGATGGCGATTTGGCCTGCCCCTCGGCGGCGCGGACTCCGACCGTGCGGCGCCGGCCGACTACCTTTCCCTGTTTGGCGATGCGGCGATCCTGCGCTGGGGCGTGCATCTGCGCTGGACCATGCTGGGCACCTTGCTCGGGTTCGCCCTTCTGCTGACCCTGGCCGGCGTCCTCCCCGGGAGCCTGCTGGTCCCGGTCAGCCTGCTGGCCCTGCCGGTCGCCGGCTATAACCTGCTCTTCCTCGTGCTTCTCCAGCTGGCCCCGCTCTGGGACAACCCGCGCGCCTTGCGCGTCCTGCGCTGGGCGCAAATACCCCCCGATCTACTGGCCCTGACGGTCGCGTTGCACCTCAGCGGCGGCGCGGCGACCCCGCTGGCGCTCGGCTATGTGTTTTTTATTGTCACTGCCCTCGTGCTGCTGCCCCGCTATGGCACGTACTACGCGGCCGGCGTCGCCTCCCTCTGCTATACGCTGCTCGTGCTTGGGGAGGGCCTGGCGCTCCCCCCTGCCCCGGCGCTGCTGGCCGCCGCCGATCCGCAGACGGCGCCGGGACGGGCCAGCTACCTGGCCTATTGGCTGACCCTCGTCGGCCTGCTCTGGGCCATCGCCTATGTAGCCGATCGCCTGTCGGGGCGCATCCAGGCGGGCGAAAGCCTGGTCGCGCGCCAGCTGGGGGACCTGACCCTGCTCTACCGCTTCAGCGATAACCTGAGCCTGGCCCCCGACCTGGATGCCGCGATGGCCTATATTGTGACCGAGCTCGGCGGCATGCTCCGCACCGACAGCTGCTCCTTGATGCTGATTAGCGCCAATGGTGAAGCCGAGTTCCGGGCGGCGACCGGCATTCCCCCGGAGGCGCTGGCGGCCTATCGCCAGCGGCCGCTCGGCCCCGGCAATGCCCTGCTGACCTCGGTGTTGAGTGGCGGCCAGGGCGTGTTCGCCCCCGACGTCGACACCATCCCAGGTCTGCGCCAGGCCCTCATCCGCACCGACACCCGCTCTTTCTATAGCTTCCCGTTGCGCGCCGAGGACAAGATCGTCGGCTTGCTCAACCTGAGCTTCAACCGCTACTATACCATGCCGCCGAGCAGTTATGACCTGCTCGCGGTCTGTGCCCGCCAGGCGGGTCTGGCCATCGAGCGGACGATCCTCTACCAGGAGGCCCAGCGCGCGGCGCGCGAGATGACCAGCCTCTACCGCATCGGCCTGGCTACCTCGTCGAGCCTGGAGATCAACGGCGTGCTGCGCCAGATCGCCGACCAGGTCCAGGCCGTGCTGCCCCTCGATTCTTTCGTGCTCGCCCTCTACGATGCCGCGGCGGACACGATGGACTATGTGATCCAGCGCGACCGGGGCACCGATTATCCACGCGAGATCCTCTCCAGCGCGGAGGGGGGCGCGTCCGGCTGGATTGCCCGCAACCAGCAACCGTTACTGATCCGGCACTGGGACCGCGAGATCGCGAACCTGCCCTTCGTGCCGAATAATATCGGCGACCACATCCAGTCGTACCTCGGCGTGCCTCTGGTCGCCAACGACCGGGTGGTCGGCGTCCTCTCCGTTCAGAAGTTGGCCCCGGGGGCCTATGACGACGACAACCTGCGCCTGCTGTCGGCGATCGCGGCCCAGGCGGCGCTCGCCCTGGAGAACGCGCGCCTGCACGAAGCCACGCGCCAACAGGCCCGCCACGACAGCCTGACGGGCGCCCTGAACCATGCGGCGCTGCTGGCCTGCATTGACGACATGGTCGGCCAGGCGCAGGTCCTGGGCGAGCCGGTTGGCCTGATTATGCTTGACATTGACCTGTTCAAGCGCTACAACGACACGTATGGGCATGTGGCGGGCGACATCGCCCTCAGCACGGTCGTCATGGCGATCCGGCAGAACATCAAGGTGACGGACGCGGTCGGGCGCTGGGGGGGCGAAGAGTTCGCCATCGTGCTGCCCGGGGCGACCAGCCTCCAGGCTCTCGGCGTGGCCCGGCGCATCCGGGCGACCCTGGCCACATTGCCGATGCCCGACTCGGATGGCCTGCGCCTGCCGGTGCCCACGATCAGCCAGGGCGTCGCCTGCTACCCGCAGGACTCGGCCAGCAACGCCCAGCTGATCGACCATGCCGACAGTGCCCTCTACCAGGCCAAAGCCCGCGGCCGCGACGCCATCGTGACCTGGGCCGATCTGTCGGCCCCCGGGGCGAAGCGCGCCTGACGCCGCCGCGCAGCAAACTTTTTCTTGACACGGGCCGTATCTTGGTTTAAGATACGCCGCGAGTCTCGTTTTTGTCGCGGGTACGTCCCGCTTGCCCTGGAGGAGAGATTTCTTGGTTACCTGGTCCCCGGCGCCGTGCGCCCCGCGCTGGCCGCTCAGCCTCGCTGGCCTGATCCTGGCCCTCCTCATGGCCGGCTGTGATGCTATGGGCCCGGCCGCCGGCCCGGCATCCACCGACCCGGCCGGGCCCACCCTGACGCCGGTCCTGGGCGCGCCGCCCCCCACGACCGCCCCGGCCGCGCCGCCCGCGACCGCCGTGCCGCCCACCGCGACCGCCGTGCCGCCCACCGCGACGCCCGCGCCGCGCGCCCTCACCGGCCATGTGCTCGACGCCTTCACCGGCCACCCGGTCGCGGGTGCCCAGGTGCAGGCCGCGGGCGCCACGACGACGAGCGGCACGGATGGGGCCTTTGATCTCGGCCTGGTGCCGCCGGGCACGGCGCTGCAGGCCGGCGCGCCCGGGTATGCGCCCGCGACCCTGGACAGCGGGAGCACCGCCAGCCTCGACGTCCCCCTGCGCCCCACCACGCTGCAGGGGCGGGTGACGGATGCCGCCACCGGCAAGCCCCTCGCGGGCGTGATTGTCCGGCTGGACCGGCCCACCGCCGGCCCGCCGCCCGCCCTGACTCCGGCCCTGCCGCCCTCGCCCCTCACGCCCGCGCCGGGCCTGCCGACCCCGTTCGCCGACAGCACCATGATCCTGGCCGTGACCGGTGCCGACGGCACCTATCGCATGGCGGATGTGCCGGCGAACGGCCATCTGACCTTCAAACTGCCGGGCTATAAGCTGACCCACATCCAGGTGGGCCGCACCGCGACCCAGGATCTCGCCCTGGCGCCTTTCGTCGTCAAGGCGCTCTATCTGACGGCGAGCGCCGCCACGTACGCTCCCCTCTACCAGCCGATCATGGACCTGGCCGACAAGAGCGAGATCAACGCCATCGTGCTCAATATCCAGGACGACAAGGCCCATGTGGTCTACGATACCAAAGTCCCGCTGGCCGTCGACAGCGGCGCGGTCAATCGCATTCTGCCGAATATCAAAGATGTGATCGCCGATCTCCACAAGCACAACCTGTATGTGATCGGGCGCATGGTCACGTTTATGCAGCCGGCCGTCGCCGACGCCAATCCGAACCTGGCCGTGCGCAGTAAGGCCACCGGGAAGCCGTGGGAGGGGGGCTATCAGGCGCAACAGCGCTGGCTCGACCCGACGAACCCGGCCGCCCGCCAGTACCCGATCGCCCTGGCCCGCGAGGCCGTCGACCTCGGCTTTGACGAGATCCAGTTCGACTATATCCGCTTCCCCTCCGACCCCGCGCCCGGCGAGACCTGGGATGATATGAGCTTTTCCCAGCCGGCGGATGAGACCACCAAGCCGCAATACATCCAGCAGTTTATGGCCGAGGCCCATAATATGCTGAACCCGACCGATGCTTTCATGTCGGTCGACATCTTTGGCTATACCGTCTGGCCCGATCAAAACGGGCTGCCGCTGAACGCCTCGATCGGGCAGGTTTTTGAGCGCATGGTCGTCCAGACCGATTATATCTCGCCGATGATTTATCCGTCGCACTTCTCGTCCGGTGAGCTGGGCTTTTCCGACCCCAATGCCCACCCCTACGAAATCATCAAGGAGGCGGGGACCTATACCGCGACACGCATCCAGGGCCAGCGCGCTAAATATCGCCCCTGGTTGCAAGGCTTCGATTGGAATCACTTAGCCTACGACGGGCATCTCTATCGCCTGCAAAAGCAAGCGGCGATGGAGACCGGCGCGGCCGGCTGGATGTTCTGGGACCCCAGCAACATCTACTCGGCGGACGGCTTCGATCCGAAGCCGTAGGAGCGCGAGACGATTGCGCGCGCGGGCAGACACGAGGAGGTTATTGTGGCACGGCGTCGTTATTTTTCGGATTATGGTCGGGCGTCGGGGGGGCGAGAGCCGCGACCCCAGGTCGTCCCGTATCTGCTGATTGCGGTCCTGGCGATCGTCGGCTTGCTGCTGATGCAGGGCAATAAGGTGCCGGCCCCGACCGTAACCATCACCGGCCGGGTGCTCGACCAGTATACCGGCCAGCCGTTGATTGGCGCGAGCGTCACGCTGCTGGCCGCCGGGCCCGATCGGCCGGCGCCGCCGCTCGACAGCGCCGGGGTCGCCATTGTCGACAGCCATCCGATCACTGTGGCCGGCGTCAGCACCGATACCGGGGCGGCCGCGCCGCCGATCGCTGTACTGACGACGACGACCGGCGCGGATGGCGTCTTCAGCCTGACCAATCCGCCGGCGGGCGCCGGGCTGCTGATCGCGCAAGCCGGCTACGCCCCGCAACAGATCAGCACGGTCGGCCGCAGCGGCCTGATCGACGTCCGGCTCCAGCCCGACACGCTGCACGGCACGGTGACCGGCCCCGATGGCCGGCCGGTCGCCGGGGCCACCCTCGTGGTGGGGCCCCAGCTGACGGCCACCGCCGCCGACGGCACCTACACGCTGAGCGGGATCGGCGCCGATCACAAGCTGCTGGTCAAAGCGCCCGGCTATAAGGTCGTGCGGCAAGACTTCGGCAATACGACCCGGCAGGATCTCACCCTAGTGCCGTTCACGGCCCGGGCCATTTATGTCAGCGGCGATACCCTGGCCGCGCCGGGCAAGTTCTACAGCCTGATCAAGCTGGCCAATGATACCGAGATCAACGCCATGGTCGTCGACGTCAAGGCCGACACGACGGGCTATGTGCTGTACAAAAGCGCCCTGCCCCAGGTCCAGGCCGCCGGGGCGATCGACCCGGTCATCCCGGACCTGCACGAGTTGATCGCCACGCTGCACAAGAACAACATTTATGTCATCGCCCGCCAGGCCCTCTTCTGGGACGAAAAGCTGGTCGCCGCGCATCCCGAGTGGGCCATCCATAGCAAGACGACCGGCGGCCCCTGGCAAGACGCGTATGGGCACCACTGGGTCAACCCCTATCGGACGGAAGTCTGGGACTATAACATCGCCATCGCCAAGGAAGTGGGGTCCCTGGGTGCCGACGAGATCCAGTTCGACTATGTCCGCTTCCCCTCGGACGGCAACCTGCGCGACACCGACTATGGGGTGCCGGACAGCCAACCGAAAGCCGATGCGATCGCGGGCTACCTCGCCCAGGCGCAGGCCGAGCTGTCCAAGCAAGGGGTCTTCGTCGCCGCCGACGTCTTTGGCCTGAGCCCGATCGTGCAGGACGACCTGGGCATCGGCCAGGAATTCGACAAGATCGTGGCGCACGTCGACTATGCCTCCCCCATGGCCTACCCGTCGCACTATGCCGCGGGCTTCCTCGGCTACGACAAGCCGGCGGAGCACCCCTCGGAGATCGTCGGTTACACGCTCAAGGCCGCCCAGGCCAAGATGTTGAGCAGCAACGGCCGGCTGCGCCCCTGGCTGCAAGACTTCACCCTGGGCGGCGTCGCCTATGACGTGACCCGCGTCCGCGGCCAGATCGATACCGCCGAAAGCAACGGCACGGCCGGCTGGATGCTCTGGAACTACGAGAACGTCTATACCCAGGCCGCGCTGAAGAAAAGCCCCTAGCCGCGCAGTCCTGAGTGGAATTTCTGGGGTATCCAGAGATGATAATAATGCTTAAACGACGAGCGCGTGTCTGGCTAGATGAATTACCCGATGTGCGCTATCCGCTTGCAGAGATTAGAGAGCACCGACTACCAACGATAACATCATCACGCAAGGAAACGAAGCACGCCGCAGTTGAGTTGTTTGCCCCGATAGGAGCCCGTGCTCTGGATGGCTTACGATGATGAACACCTGGGGCTATACGCTGTTACTGGCGCCGCCCGCCCCGCTCCCGGACGCCACCATCCGGGAGCTCCTGCAGCGGGCGGCCGCTTCCGGCTATGTCGCGGTTAACCCCGGCACCGGGCTGGTCAGCGGCTTCGACGCCCAGGACGAATGGGCCTACCCGAGCCTGGAGTTGGCGGTGCCATTGCTGCGGGACGGCGGGAGTTCCATCCGCCTGTGGAAGTATCTCAGCCCCCAGGTCTTGAGCCATCTCCTCGTGTTCTTTGACTCCCGTGGGGTCGGGGAGGCGGCGGACATCCAGGCGCACTTTCCCTTGGATAGCCCCAGTTTCGGTGCGCTTAGCATTGGGGTGTTTGATGTCGAGCTCCAAGAACGCACCCGGGTCTCGCCCCAACCCTGGGATGTGGACGCCGACGTCAAACAGATCTTTGGGGAGTTTTGTGGCTGCCTGGGCGCGCCTTATGGCTACTCCAGCGATGATATCGTCGAGGAAGCCTTCATGGACCAGTGGGTGATCCATCGCCCAGTGCATGACCGCCAGCCGCCGGCGCTGCTGTTCTGGTTACAATACTTGGCCGCAGACTACGCGGCCGCGGCGGGGCTGGCGCAGATGGCCGCGCTGGGCGGCCAGGTCGAGGAGCTGCCGGGGGGCGTCCTGGTCTCGTTTTTCCCGCACCCCTGGGAGGTGCGCGTGGACCGCATCGAGGCGCTCAATGCCGCATGGCGCAAGATCCAGGCGGCGCGTTAGCGCCGCGGAGCGTCGGGCGGATGGCGGCGATCCGGGGGCGGGATCCTCATGCGGACCCCCCTATCCCTTCGTCGGCGGAATTGAGCGTAAGACCGCGGGCGGCGCCCACCCGCGCCGCCCGCGGTCACCCCACTAGCCCTTTCAACTCAGGACTTTCAACTCAGGACTTCGGCGGCGGCGCCGGCGGCGGGGCGGCGAAGCCGGGCGGCGGGACGGGGCCGGGGGCCGGGGGGCCGCCGCGGGCCCGCGGCGGCGGGGCGTCCGGGCCGGCGAGGCGCCCCAGCTCGGGTGGCGACGGCGGCGGCGGCAGGGCGGCGTCCGGCGCGGCGCCGAACAAGGTCGTCAGGGCGTGCGGGATCAGGCTCAGGATCTCCACCGGCACCGGGAAGATGATCGTCGAGTTCTTCTCGGTGGCGATCTCGGTGAGCGTCTGCAGGTAGCGCAGCTGGATGGCGGCCGACTCGGAGCCGATCACCTTGGCCGCGTTGGCCAGCATCTGCGAGGCCTGGAACTCGCCGTCGGCGTGGATGATCTTGGCCCGCTTCTCGCGCTCGGCCTCGGCCTGGCGGGCCATGGCCCGCTGCATTGACTGTGGCAGCTCCAGGTCCTTCACTTCGACGATCGTGACTTTGATGCCCCAGGGCTCGGTCTGCTCGTCGATGATTTGTTGCAGGCGCCGGTTGATCGCCTCGCGGTGCGACAGCATCTCGTCCAGCTCGGACTGGCCGAGCACGGAGCGCAGCGTGGTCTGGGCGATCTGCAGCGTGGCGCGCACGAAATCGGTGACGCGGGTCACGGCGCGGTTCGGGTCGACCACCTGGAAGTAGAGCACCGCGGTGACCCGCACGGTCACGTTGTCGCGGGTAATGACTTCTTGCGGGGGCACCTCGATCGTGATCACGCGCAGGTCGATCTTGACCATGCGGTCGAGCACCGGCATCAGGAAGAATAGCCCCGGCCCCTTGGCGCCGATCAAGCGCCCCAGCCGGAAGATGACCCCCCGCTCATACTCCTGCACAACCTTCACGGCCGAGCTGAACACGATCAGCAAGACGATGACCGCGGGCACCAGGTAGGCCAGCAAGCCCACAAACAAGCCCACAAAATCAGGCATGATCTCTCTCCTCCTCTAACGATCCTACGCGGGTGAATATTGACCGCTGCCCCCGTCTCACGTGCCCGCCAGCGGCGCGGTCGATGGGCTGTCCGGCCGCGCCGCTGCGTCCACCGGGCGGACCTGCAGGGTCAGCCCGTCGACCGCGGTGATCACGACCGGCTGGCCGGCGGCAACCGGCCCCGCGCTGCTCACCGCCCGCCAGAGCGCGCCGTCGGCGAAGACCATCCCTTCGGGCGCCAGGGCGGTACGCACCACCACCGTGCTGCCGACCAGGCCCTCGACCCCCGTCGTCGGTTTGCGCCGCCGGGCCTGGAAGACCTTGTAGAGGCCGAAGAAGAAGACGGCGCCGATGCTGCCGGCCAGGCCGGCGATCGACCAGATCGACACAGGGGCCACGCCCGGCGCCGCCGACGTATCGATGAGCAGCAGGCCGCCGAGGATCAGCCCGGCCACCCCGCCGGCCGTGAGGATGCCGTGCGAGGTCATGAACAGGTCGGCGATGAAGAGGATAAAGGCGAAGCCGATCAGGGCCAGCCCGGTCAGGTTGACCGGCAGCATGCCGAGCGCGACCAGGCCCAGCAGCAGCATGATGACCCCCAGCACGCCGGGGAAGACCAGGCCCGGGTTGAAGACCTCGGCCGTCAGCGCCAGCCCGCCGATCGTAATCAGGGTGTAGGCCAAGCTGGAGTTGGTCAGCAGCTGCAAGAATGCCTCGATATTGTTCATCGGCGTATCGACCGTGGTCGCGCCGCGAGTGTGCAGGGTCACTTTGGCCGAGTTGACGGTGACCACCCGGCCGTCGGCCTGGGCGATCGCGTCGGCCAGGGTGGGGGCGATGTAGTCGACGATGTGCTGGTCGACCGCTTGCTGGGCGGTGACGCTGACACTCTCACGGATGGCCTTTTCGGCCCAGTCGGCGTTGCGCCCGCGGAGCTCAGCCAGGTTGCGCAGGTGGGCCACGGAGAAGTTGGTGACCTTGCGCATCTCCTCCTGGTCGCTGCTGGCGGTGCCGGGCGTCTGCGAGGGATCGGGGGGACTGGTGCCGCCGGCGAAGACGGGGTGGGCCGCGCCGATGCTGGAGCCCGGGGCCATGACGGCGACATGGGCGGCATAGGTGATGAAGACACCGGCCGAGGCGGCCCAGCCCGCGCTGGGCCAGACGTAAACCATCACCGGCACCTGGCTGTTGACGATGCCCTGGGTGATCTGCTCCATCGAGTCGAGCTGCCCGCCGGGGGTGTTGAGCAGGATGACGAGCATGGCATCGCCGTCTTGCTCGGCCAGGGCGATGCCGCGCTTGACGTAGGCGGCCGTGACCGGGTTGACGTCGGCGTCGAAGGTGAGGACGCGCACAACAGGGGCGCCCGCAGCGACGCGCGGGCTGGGGGCGAGCGCGCCGGCAGGAGCCCCGTCCGCCGCGGCCCAGGCGCGCAACGGGCCGGCCGCCATCAGCAAGACATATCCCACAAAGAGACAACTCAGGGCTAAGAGGCGTAGCAGACGCATAGTCGCTTCCTTTCCGAGCGAGGATCGGCTCGCGGTTTTATGAGCGGTCAGCGGTCAGCAGTCAGCACTCAGCGGTCAGTATTCAGCAGTCAGTATTCAGCGATATGCGCCGGACCGCTTCGCGGTCAGCTACTTAACTATACGTAGCGGCGCGGCGCAGAGTTCCAGACCCGGCCTCAGGGGCGCGGGGCGGGGGGGCGATCCGCCCCCCCGGGGTGGATGTGGGGCATTTCGACGGCGATGGTGCCCGGGACGAGCGCTTCGGGCTCCCCACTCAGCCCTGGCCCCGGCCCGTCGCCTCCCGGTCCGGCGAGGATGCCCTGGTGGGCGCGTTGGTAGGCGAGGCCCACCCCAGCGACGACCAGCACCAGCACGGCGATGATCACCATGGTCGGCAGCACGCCGATAAAGTCGGCCATGGCGCCGGCCACGACCAGGGGGAGGATCAGGAGCGCGTTACAGACGGTGTAAAAGGCGCCAAAGACGCGCGCCCGGATGTCCTCGGGGGCACGCTCTTGTAACACGGTTTGCGCGGGCACCGAGATGAAGGAGTTGAAGATGCCCAGGAACAGCGCCAGCCCGCCGATAATCACCTGGCTGATGCTCACGGTCGTCGGGCCCGGCACCGAGCCGATCAGCCCCGCGACGAAATGCACCGTATTGTAGGTGAGGGCCAGCAGCAGCAGCCCGATCCCGGCGGCCAGCAGGCCGTAGTTGATCAGCACCGTGCGGTTGCGCTCGGTCGCGAAGCGCCCGACGAGCACCACGCCGGCGACCAGGCCGATGCCCCCGGGGACCAGGATAAAGTAGAGGTGGGTGGGATCGACGTGCAGCACATCCTGGAGAAATTTCGGCCCCAGGGTGGCCATCATAAAGAAGACCGAGATCGCCACCGACCAGTAGACGATCGCGATCATCAGCGCGGCATCGCTGCGGATGAAAGTCCAACCTTCCTTGAGCTCATCCCAGGCGAAGCGCAGCTTGGCCCGCATGCCGTCGCCGGTCTCTTCTTCGGCGGCAGCGGCATCGGCGTCCGGCAGGCGCCAGGTGAGCCAGGCACAAAGCGCAAAAAAGGCGAAGAGCACGACATAGAGAAACCGGTAGCCCACGAGGCGTAGCAGCAACGGGCCCAGGAAGACGAAGCCGATCAGCTGGGAGGCGGTCAGCGTCAGGTTGAACAGCGAGTTGGCGGCGATCAGCTTATCGCGCTTGACGATCAGCGGGATCATGGCGGCTTCGGCCGGCGCGAAGAACTGGCTGACAGTCGAGAAAATCAGTGTGTTGATATAGAGGATCGGCAGCCCAAAGACGGCGTCCAGGTGGGGGATCGCCACCGTCAGGATATAGAACAGGACCAGCACGCCGCGGCCGATATTGGTCGCGACCAGCATCCGCTTTTTGGATTGGTGCTCGACGAAGACTCCGGCAATGGCGCTGAAGAAGACGGCGGGCAGCGTAAAGCAGATGATGATCCCGGCCGTGGCCGTCGAGCTGGCCTGGGTCAGGTCGCTCACCTGCAGGAACACCGCGTAGTTGATCATTTGCTGGGCGAGCTGCGAGAAGAGCTGCGCCATCCAGAGATAGAGGAAGTTCCGGTTGGACAGCACGGCGCGAAACGACGCGCCGCCGGAGTCGCCGGAGGTCGAGGTGACGGATATGGGCTCAGACATAAGGCGCTTCAGCCATAACTCAACCATCCTCGTCGGCGCGGGCGGGATCGGCACCGGGGGGTGCCCCCTCCCGCGCGAGCCGGGTCTTGACACGGCGCTCAAAGGTGCTGCGCGGCAACAGGACGCGCCGCCCGCAGCCCAGGCAGATCAGGCCGATGTCCGCCCCGGTGCGCCGGACCCGCCAATCATAGCTGCCGCAGGGATGCGGCTTGCGCAAGCGGTAGACATCCCCCAGCTCGATATCCAGGACAGCCATGGCACGGCCCTCTTTAGGTGCGGTGGCCGGCGTGCCGGCGCCCGCCGGGCGGGGCAGCCACTGCGCGGGCTGCCGTATTATACCATATCGGCCCGGGCGTGCAATAGATACGGCCCATCCGGCCCCTACCCGATTGACGGCAGCGCTTGCGCATGCTATTATAGAACAGGTTAGCCCTCTCGGGGGCCGACTGGGGCTCAGCGGGCGGGCGGCCGGCTTGGGTGCCATGGCGCGTTGTGCTCCCAACCAACCATCCGGTTCTCATAGCCAAATTGGAGGGAGATTTTCGATGAGTTACGGAAACCAGAGCCCGCCGGCGGGCGGTGGCTACGCCGCGCCGCCCACCGCCGCCGCAAGTGGCGGAACGAACATCATGGCCATTATCTCGCTGGTCCTGGGGATTCTCGGGGTACTGACCTTATGCGGCTTCGTCTTCGGCTGGCTCGCCGCGATTTTCGGCATTATCGCCGCCATCCTCGGCTTTATGGGGCGCAACCAGATCAAGCAGCGGGGCCAGGGCGGCTCCGGCTTGGCCATGGCCGGCTTGGTTCTGGGCATCATCGCGGTGGTCGCGGGCCTCGCCGAGCTGGCCGGGCTGGCCGCCCTGATCGCGGGCGGCGGCGCGGCCGTCAACCAACTCGCGACCCAGGTGGCGGCCACGCTCACGGCCGGGGCCACCCCCGGCCCCTGAGCCCCGTCGCCAAGCACGACAGGCAATGACGGGAGCAGCGCAAGCTGCTCCCGTTGTGCTGCCCCAGGGCGCGCTAAGCTGTGCTATAATGGCCCCTGACTATTGACACGCCAGCGGCCGCCTGACCGCTGACCACTGACCGCTGATAAGGGAGCCCGCTATGCCGGCCGAGTCGATCAAGCCCCAATTGCTCAAAGGGTTCCGGGATTTCTTGCCGGCGCAGCAGATCCTGCGCCAGCGGATCATCGGCCAGTTGCGCACCATCTTCGAGAAGCACGGCTTCGCCCCCCTCGATACGCCCGCCCTGGAGTATGCACAGACCCTGACGGGCAAATACGGCGAAGAGGAGCGCCTGCTCTACCGCTTCCAGGATCATGGCGGGCGGGACGTCGGCCTGCGCTACGACCTGACCGTGCCGCTGGCGCGGGTGATGGGCCTCTACCAGAATCAGATCGTCTTTCCG
This sequence comes from Chloroflexia bacterium, assembly GCA_035310405.1. GTDB lineage: Bacteria > Chloroflexota > Chloroflexia > QHBQ01 > JAICKM01 > JAICKM01. The sequence continues at coordinate 24,315 of DATGEF010000317.1, forward strand.
TTCAAGCGCTACCACATCGCGCCGGTCTGGCGCGCCGAAAACCCGCAGCGCGGACGTTATCGCGAGTTCTACCAGTGCGACGTCGACATCGTGGGAGCGGCCGGCATGCTGGCCGACGCCGAGATCCTCTCGATTCTCGCCGAGGCGATGGACACCTTCGGCTTTACGGGCTACCAGATCCTGCTCTACAACCGCAAGCTGCTGGAGGCCATGGCCCGCGACGCGGGGGCGCCGGCCCAGGCGGTGCTGATCTGGCGGGCGCTCGACAAGCTGGCCAAAATCGGCCCGTCGGGCGTGCTGGCCGAAATGGAGCGCTACGGGGTGCCCGCGGACGCCGCCCGGCGGGCGCTGGACTTCGCCACGGCCGGCCCGGCCGGCGATAACCTGGCCATGTTGGCCAGCCTGGAGCGCCGGCTGGCCGGCGACCCCCAGGCGCTGGAGGGCGTGCGCGAGCTGCGCGAGATCGTCGAATACCTCGGCGTGCTGACGCCGTCGGCGGACCGCATCCGGGTGGACCCGACCCTGGCGCGCGGCCTGGATTATTACACCGGCCCGGTCTGGGAGATCAACGTCGAGGAGCCGAAGATCGGCTCGCTGGGCGGCGGCGGCCGCTACGATAAGCTGGTCGGCATGTTCAGCGGCCGCGACCTGCCGACCACGGGCAGCTCGATCGGCCTGGAGCGGATCATCGACGTGATGGAGAGCCTGGGCCTGGTCCAGGCCACGGGCGGCGTGAGCCAGGTCCTGGTCGCGCCGATCACCCCCGCGGTGCTGCCGGCGGCCCTAGCACTGCTGGCCGAGATCCGGCGGGCAGGTATCCCCGCCGAGATCTACCTCACCCCGGGCGATAAGCTGGGCAAGCAGCTGCAATATGCCGACCGCCTGGGCATCCCGCTGGCCGTGATCGTCGGCCCCGACGAACTGGCCCGGGACGAGGTGGTGGTCAAAGACCTGCGCACCCAGGCGCAGCAGACGCGGCCCCGCGCCGGCCTGGCCCCCGCCCTCCTGGCACAGCTGTAAGCCGGCCGCTTAGTCGGCCGGCGTGATCACCAGCGCCATGCGGTTGAAGTAGCTCCAGCGCCGCAGGAACGAGGACCAGTCGGTATGCTGGTAGCTGCCATCGCCGACATCCATCAGGTCGATGCCGCTGTCGTCGAAGCCGTAGGCCACCACGGCGTGCTCGCCGGGCACGAGCCGGAACGTCTCGCCGGCATAGGTTTCCCAGTAGATGGGGCGCTCTTGCCAGCGCCCCACGGTGAGCCAGACGACGACCGGGGTCTGGGCGCGCAGGGTGGCTTGCAACCGTGCCAGGT
>DATGEF010000318.1:0-2692 GCA_035310405.1 Chloroflexia bacterium
ACTGCGGATATTAGATCTCTATGCTCCTGTCAGTAGTTGACGCTCAAGAAGGTTTACTATTGCAGTCTCGAAGGCCCGCTTCCCACGCCCGGCCCTGGATGCGCCGTGCGCTGCGCGTGACCCGGCAGCTGCGCTACCAGATCGCCATCCCCTATCTGTTGCTGGCGGCGATCGGGGCCGCCGGGGGCGTGTACCTGCTGACGCATGCCGCCAGCCAGTCGCTCCATGCGCGGTTTAACCAGCAACTGCTGGACGCGGCCCGCGGTGGGGCGAACAGCCTCGCCGGCGCCGAGGTCCAGCAAATCGCCGGCCTGCGCGCCATCGTCTATACCGAGGGCTTTCTGCCCGCGTTCTTGCACGCCCAGCAGACGGGGGACGCGGCCGGCTTGCAGGCGCTGATCGCGCCCCTGGCGCTGAACAATGGCTGGGACGAGGTCGTCGTGGCCGCGGCGGGCCGGCCGGCGCCGCTCCTGGATCTGCGCCAGGCGCTGGGCGATCGGGCCCCCGCGCCCGTGCCGGATCTGGCCGGCCCGCTGGTGCCGGCCGGCTGGCTGCCGGCGGTGGGGCAGCCCGGCGCGCTCGACAAGGTCTCGGCCCTGGCCGAAGCGCACGGGCGCGAGGTCTTCTACACGGCCGGCCCGGTGCGCCAGGGTACGCAGGTGATCGGCGGCGTGCTCGTCGGCACCGAGTTATCCCAGGTGCTGCGGCAAGTGACGCGCGACAGCTTGAGCCAGGGCGCCCACTTCTATAGCCCGGATGGGCAGCCCCGCGGGGCGGTCCTGGCCGGTCAGGACCCCGGAGCCGCGCTCCCGCCGCCGCTCCCGGCGGGCTGGGCGGCCGATTTGCTCGGCAACCCCACCGCGCCCGCGCGGTTCCGTACCCTATCCCTGGCCGGCGGGACCTATATCGAAGCCCTCGCCGCGGTCCCTGGCCGAGGGTCGGCCGGCGCCCCCGGGATCTACGGCGTGGTGTTGAGTCCCCAAACCCTTGACGCCGGGCTGCAGGATAGTCTCTGGACCCTGGTGCCGCTGATCGGCCTGGGCTTGCTCCTGATTCTCCTGCTCGGCAGTGCCCTGGCCGCCCGGATCGATCGCCCCTTGCGGCAGCTCATGGCGGCCACCGACGAGGTGGCCCACGGTAACCTCGACGTCCAGGTGCCGGTCACGCGCGACGACGATGTGGGGGTGCTGACCCGGCGCTTTAACGACATGGTGATCGGCCTGCGCCAGACGTTGCAGATCAAAGACCTCTTTGGACGCTTCGTCTCGCCCGAGGTGTCGGCCCAGCTATTGGACGGCCAGATCCGCCTGGGCGGCGAACGGCGCACCGTGACGATCCTCTTCAGCGATTTGCGCGATTTCACCCAGCTCTCGGAAGACCACGCCCCCGAGCAGATCGTCGAGCTCCTGAACGACTACTTCCAGGCGGTCGTGGCCGCCGCCCACCAGCACGGGGGCACGGTGAATAAATTCGGCGGCGATTCGACCCTGATCATTTTCGGTGCGCCCGTCGCCGCGCCGAATGCCGCCGACCGGGCCCTGGCCACCGCGCTAGCCATGCGGTCCGCGTTGGAGACGATCAACGCCCGCCGGGTGCGTGATGGGTGGGGGCCGTTGCGGCAGGGTATCGGGATCAATACCGGCGTCGTCGTGGCCGGGCAGATCGGCGCCGAAGCGCGCATGGAGTACACGGTGATCGGCGCGGCGGTGAACCTGGCCGCCCGCATCCAGGGCCTGGTCAAGAGCTTACCGGATTGCGACATTGCTTTCAGCGAGAGCACCCGGGTGGCGCTGGCCGACTCCAGCCGCTGGGCCTGGGCCGATCGGGGGGCGATCCAACTGCGCGGCAGGCGGGAGCCGGTGCAGATTTATAGCTTGAACAGGCCCGTGCCGCTGGACGGGGCGGGCGCTGCGGGGATGGAAGCGCCGGCCGAACCGGATCGGAGTGCGGTGGACGGGGTAACTGCGCTGCGGCGGGGCACCTCCTGATGTCCCTCCTGCTGCCCGGGGGTCTGGCGCGGCCCGCTGCAAAGCGGCGCCCGCTGGGCGATGACGCCGTCCTGGTCCTGCTCTGCCTGCTGGCGCTGGTTCCGGTGCTGGCGGGCGCCTGGTGGGGCTTGCAAGCGCCGGCGACCGGCTGGCTCCCGGGGGCGGCCCGGCCACAGATCGCGGTAGCCTACGGCCCGGATGGGGCCGGCCCCCGGCTGGCGCCGCTGAACCCGGCGATTGCCACGGCGGTGGCCGCGGATCGCGCCGGGGCGGACGGAGCGGGGCCGGCGGCTCCGCTCGGGGGCCGCTCTCCTTTGGCGATGCCGCCGACGTCCAAGGCCGGGCCGCCGGCGACCGCCCCCCCCACGCCCGGCCACACGGCAGGGAACGGCGGCGGTAATCAAGAACCCACCAGGGGCGCGCCGGCGGCATCGCCTCCGGCCGGGCCGGTCACACCTGGATCAACCACACCCCCGCTGGCTTCTGTGCTCCCCGTGCCGGCCGGGGCCGGGCCTACCGCCGCAGTTCCTGTGGCGACTCGGCTGGCAACCGCCACCGCGTCCGCGCCAGCGGCGACGGCCTCTGTACCGACCGCGTCGCCGCAGGGAGCGGCCGCCCCGACTTCGCCGCCCCTGCCGACGTCGCCGTCCACCCCAGCGCCGGCACCTATGCCCAGCCGGCCGCCCACCGCCAGCCCACCGCTG
>DATGEF010000319.1:0-6825 GCA_035310405.1 Chloroflexia bacterium
TACACCGTGGACGCCAACATCGGCTTCTACACCTCCATCACCGGCCTCGGCCAGTCGCCCGATAACGTCACCATCAACGGCAACGTCCACGTCGAGGCCGACTGGAACGCCGGCAACGCAACCAAAAACTTCTGGCGGTCCGCGGAGAACCTGGCGGTCGTCCCCCCGACGGGCACCGACCGTTGGGCCGTCGCGCAGGCCGCGCCGTTCCGCCGCATCCATGTGCGCGGCGCCCTGGACCTCGCGCCCGCGGGGGAGGGCTGGGCCAGCGGGGGCTACATCGCCGACACCAAGGTCGACGGCCAGGTGACCTCGGGGTCGCAGCAGCAGTGGATCACCCGCGACAGCACGATCGGCAGCTGGACCGGGTCCGTCTGGAACATGGTCTTCTCGGGCGTGGCCGGCGCCCCGGCGCAGCACTTCCCGAATCCGTCGTACACCACCCTCAACCAGAGCCCGGTGACCCGCGAGAAGCCGTACCTCTACATCGACAGCCAGGGCAACTATAATGTGTTCGTGCCCACCGCGCGGCAGAACTCGTCCGGCATCACCTGGGCCAACGGGACCACCCCCGGCACGTCGATCCCGCTCAACCAGTTCTACGTCGCCAAGCCCGGCGACAGCGTAACCACCCTCAACACCGCGCTGAGCCAGGGGCTGAACCTGATTTTCACGCCGGGCATCTACCATGTGAATCAGACGATCAACGTGCTGAACGCCAACACGATAGTGCTCGGTCTCGGCTACGCCACCATCATTCCAGACGCCGGCGTCATCCCGATGCAGGTTGGCGATGTCGACGGGGTGAAGCTGGCCGGGCTGCTGTTCGACGCCGGCCAGACCAACTCGCCGGTGCTGCTGCAGGTCGGCCCGACGGGCGCCGCCGCCAGCCACGCCGCCAACCCCACGACCATCCAGGATGTCTTCTTCCGCATCGGCGGCGCCGGCCCCGGCTTAGCGACGACGAGCCTGGTGGTCAATAACAACGACACGATCATCGACCACATCTGGGCCTGGCGCGCCGATCACGGCACGGGCGTGGGCTGGACGACGAACCCGGCGGACACCGGCCTCATCGTCAATGGCGCCAACGTGATGGCCTACGGCCTGTTCGTCGAACACTTCAAGCGCTACGAGGTGATCTGGAACGGCAATAACGGGCGAGATATCTTCTTCCAAAACGAGATGCCCTACGACCCGCCGAACCAGGCGGCGTGGATGAACGGCGCGCTGAACGGCTACGCGGCGTACAAGGTGGCGGACACCGTCACCAGCCACCAGGCCTGGGGAGTCGGCAGCTACTGCTACTTCAACGTCAACCCCACGGTCAATGCCTATCATGCCTTCGAGGTCCCGAACACGGCGGGCGTGACGTTCCACGACCTGCTGACGGTCTCGCTGGGCGGCAACGGCACGATCACTCACGTCATCGACGACACGGGTGCGACGGCCCAGGGCACGAGCACCGTCCCGGTCTACCTGCCCAGCTACCCGTAAGTTGCCCCCACGGTGAGCGCGCCAGCGCGCCGGCCGGCCCGACACCGCGGGCCGGCCGGTGGCATAGTGGCGAAGGCATGGGGAAAGGAGACGGCTTCGCAATGACCGATGACACCGTGAAGCAGGCGCAACCACATTCCGCAAGGCAGGGCGCCCTCCGGATGGAGGCCTACGATCCCTTCGCCCGGGGCCGATTCCCGGTGGGGGTGCGCACGATCCAGGCCCGGGATACGGCCCGGGACCACCTGTTCCCTTGTGAGATCTGGTATCCGGCGGCCGATCAGTATGCGGGCCAGGATGGGGCCCCCAGCACCCAGGACGTCTTCACGGCGCCGCCCCGCGACACCCCGCGGCGCCAAATGGCAGTCCGTGACGCGGCCGCCCACCCCGGCACCTCCCCGCTGATCCTGTATTCGCATTCCAGCGGGTCCGACCGCCGTGCGGCGACGTTTCTTGCGACCCACTTAAGCAGCCATGGGTACGTGGTCGCGGCATTAAACCACTCGGAACTGGTGGCCGGGGACCTGGCGCCGCCAGAGGGGGAAACCGCCGCGCAAAAGGCGGCGCGCGCGGACGCCTGGATTGCGAACCGGGTGCCGGACATCCGTTTTCTCCTCGACCAGCTGCTGCATGGCGCCGCCGGGAGCGCGGAAATGGACCTTGATCCCACGCGGATTGGCATCGTGGGCCACAGCTTCGGCGGCTGGACCGCCCTGGCGGCCACGGCCATCGACCGGCGTATCCGCGCCGTGGTGGCCCACGCGCCCGCCGGCAGTTCCCAGCCGAAACCGGGGATTCTTCCGGTGCAGCTGACTTTCGCCTGGGGCCGCGACGTGCCGACCCTCTATCTGGTCGCCGAGCAGGACACGCTGACGCCCCTGGCCGGTATGTACGAGCTCTACGCCAGGACTCCGGCGACCAAACAAATGGTCATCTTACGCCGCGCCGACCACTCGCACTTCATGGACAATGTCGAGGAAGCGCACGAGGGGATGCGGACCACGCCGTTCACCGGGGAGCTGGCCTGGATTCCGCAGGAAATGCGGCCCATGGCAGAGCTCTGTTCCGGGGAGCAGGCGCACGTATTTGTGCGCGGGCTCACGCTGGCCCACCTGGATGCGATATTGAGGCAGCAGGGGGCCGCACAGCAGTTTTTGGCCGGCGATTTAGTAGCGGAGCTCGCCGGGCGGGGCGTCGACGTGCTGGTGTATACCCCGCCATGAAACTCACCATCCCCAGCCTGGCGCTCGTCGTGCTGGTCGGGGCCTCGGGCTCCGGCAAGTCGAGCTTTGCGCGGCGGCATTTCCGGCCGACCGAGGTGCTCTCGTCGGACACCTGCCGCGGCCTGGTCGCCGACGACGAGAACGATCAGAGCGCCACGACCGAGGCCTTTGATGTCCTGCATTATATTGCTGGCAAGCGGCTGGCGGCCGGGCGGCTGACCGTGGTCGACGCCACGAACGTCCAGCCCGAGGCGCGCAAGCCGCTGCTCGCCCTGGCGCGCGCCCATCACTGCCTGGCCGTGGCGATCGTCTTCAACGTGCCGGAGGGGCTCTGCCAGGAGCGCAACCAGACGCGGCCCGACCGCCAGTTCGGGCCCCACGTCGTCCGGCGCCATATCCAGCAGTTGCGCCGCTCGCTGCCCGGCCTGCGGCGGGAAGGCTTCCGCTATGTGGTGGTCCTCGACTCGGCGGTGGCCGTGGAGGCTGCGGTGATCGAGCGCCAGCCGCTCTGGACCGACAAGCGCGATCTGCACGGGCCGTTCGACATCATCGGCGACCTGCACGGCTGCTTCGACGAGCTGCTCGCGCTGCTGGGGCAGCTCGGCTACACAGTGACGCCCGACGACCCCACCGGGCCCGCTGGGCCGGGCTATACCGTCGTGCCGCCGCCGGGGCGCACGGCCATCTTCCTGGGCGACCTGGTCGACCGCGGCCCCAACACCCCGGCCGTGCTGCGGCTGGTCATGGGCATGGTGGCCGCGGGCACGGCGCTGTGCGTGCCGGGCAACCACGACCGCAAGCTGCAACGCAAGCTGCAGGGCAAGAACGTCCAGATCGCGCACGGGCTGGCCGAGTCGCTCGCCCAGCTGGAGGCCCAGCCGCCCGCTTTCCGCGAGCAGGTGGCCGCCTTTCTCGACGGCCTGGTCAGCCATTATGTGCTGGACGACGGCCGGCTGGTCGTCGCGCATGCCGGGATGCCCGCCGCGCTGCAGGGGCGCGCTTCGGGCCGGGTGCGGGATTTCGCGCTCTATGGCGAGACGACCGGCGAGACCGACGAGTTCGGCCTGCCGATCCGCTATAACTGGGCGGCCGAGTACCAGGGCCGGGCGATGGTCGTCTATGGCCATACGCCGGTGCCGGCGCCCGAGTGGCTCAACAACACGATCAATATCGACAGCGGCTGCGTCTTCGGCGGCCGGCTGACCGCCTTGCGCTACCCGGAGAAGGAGCTCGTCTCCGTCCCGGCCGCCGCCACATATGCCCCCCCGGTGCGGCCGCTGGTGCCCGCCACGCCCCCCGCGCTCACGGCCCAGCAGCAGCACGACGAGATCCTGGATGTGGCCGATGTCGTCAACGGCAGCCTGATCAGCACCCGGCTGCACCACAACGTCACCATCCGCGCGGCGAACGCCATGGCCGCGCTGGAAGTGATGAGCCGCTTTGCCGCCGATCCGCGCTGGCTGATCTACCTGCCGCCGACCATGTCGCCGTCGGGGACCAGCCAGGCGCCCGGCCTGCTGGAGCACCCGGCCGAGGCGTTTGCCTACTTCCGGCACGCCGGCGTGGCGCGCGTCGTCTGCGAAGAAAAGCACATGGGCTCGCGGGCGGTGGTGATTCTCGGCCGGGACGCCGACGCCGCCCGCCGGCGCTTCGGCGTCCTGACGGGCGAGAGCGGGATCTGCTACACGCGCACCGGGCGGCGCTTCTTCGACGATCTCGCCCTGGAGGCCGCGCTGCTCGCCCGGGTGCGGGCGGCGCTCGACGCTGCCGATTTCTGGACGCAACACGACACCGACTGGGTCTGCCTGGACTGCGAGTTGCTGCCCTGGTCGGCGAAAGCGCAGGAGCTGCTGCGCCAGCAATATGCCGCGGTGGGGGCCGCGGCCGGGGCCGCCCTGGCCGCCGCCGTGGCCGCCTTGCGCAGCGCGGCGGCCCGCGACCCCGACCCGGGCCTGCCGCTCGAATCGTACACGGAACGGGAGCGGCAGGTCGGCCAGTATGTTGCGGCCTACCGGCGCTATTGCTGGCCGGTGGCGGGACTGGCCGGCTTGCAGCTCGCGCCCTTCCATATCCTGGCCAGCGCCGGGCGCGTCCACAGCGACCGGGACCATACCTGGCACATGGACACCCTGGCGGCCGTCTGCCGCGCCGAGCCGGTGCCGGCGGGCGAGGCGCCCCTGCTGCTGGCCACGCCCTACCGCGTGGTCGACGTCGCCGACCCGGCGAGCGAAGCAGCGGGCACGGCCTGGTGGGAGGACCTGACCGGCCGGGGGGGCGAAGGCATGGTGGTCAAGCCGTTCGATTTCGTGGCCCAGGGCAGCCGGGGGCTCGTGCAGCCGGCCGTGAAGTGCCGGGGCCGCGAGTACCTGCGCATCATCTACGGTCCTGAATACACGACGCCGGCCCACCTGGAGCAGCTCCGCAAGCGCGGCCTGGCGGCCAAGCGCTCGCTGGCGCTGCGGGAGTTCGCGCTCGGGCTGGAGGGGCTGGAGCGCTTCGTCCAGCACGAGCCGCTGCGCCGGGTCCACGAATGCGTCTTTGGCGTACTCGCCCTGGAGAGTGAGCCGGTCGACCCGCGGCTGTAGCCCGGCCGGGCCGGGGCTCAGGTGGCGGCGACGGACCTCTCCCCTCGCCCCTCCCCGGCGCGGGGAGGGGAACGGGCGGGCGCGCGGCTTCCAGCGATTCCCCTGCCGCCCGGCCGGCATGGGCAGTAATTCGGGCTGTGGGAGCGGGCTCCATCCGCGCGAACTTAAGCCGCCGAGAGCGACTCGGCCGGGGTAGGAGCGGGTCTCAGACCCGCTTGGTGGGTAGAGTGCAGGTTGTGGCCGGGGCCTTTGGGGCGGCAGGGCGGCACCGTCAGCAGGCGGGTCTGAGACCCGCCCCTACTCCGACTAACGCGCCAGGGGACGAGCCCGGTCTTAAGTTCGCGCGGATGGGGGAGAGGTCCGTCGCCGCCCGCGGCTCTAGCCCCGCCGGGGCTCAGGTGGCGGCGAGCAGGGGGACGACGAGGGTGACAGTGGTGCCCCGGCCGCGCACGGATGTGATCCCGATCTCGCCGTCGACGGACGCGGTGCGCTCGCGCATGTTCAGCAGGCCGTAGGAGCCGCGCTTGGTCGCCGCATCGGTCTGCTGGCTCACGTCAAAGCCCTGGCCGTCATCCTGGATGACGATGACGAGCTTGTTGCTCAAGGCGCGCAGGCTGACCCAGATGTTGCTGGCGCGGGCGTGCTTCTTGGCGTTGTTGATCGACTCCTGCACCACGTTGAACACCGTCGTCTCGGCGGCCGGCAGCAGGCGGATGCCGAGGTCCTCTCCCTGGAAGTGGACCCGGGGCGAGTCGGTGGCCGGGAAGCGCTGGACGTACTGGCTGAGGGCCGCGGCCAGGCCGCTGCTCTCCAGGATCACCGGCCGCAGCTCGAACAGCAGCGTCCGCACGTCCTGGTTGGCTTTGCGGGCCATGTCGGCCAACTCATCCAGCTCGCGGGCGACGCGGCTCGGCGAGCTCTCCAGCAGCTTCTTGATGAACTCGGCGTTCATCGTGATCGCCGCCAGCGTCTGGGCGGGGCCGTCGTGCAGGTCGCGGGCCAGTTGGCGGCGCACTTCATCCTCTTTGCTCAGCAGCCGGTCGCGCTCCTCGCGCAGCGCCTGATACAATTGCGCGTTTTGCAGCGCGATGATCGCATTGTTGCCGAGGGCGGTGAGCAGATCGAGCTGATCCTGATCATAGCGGCCCCGGCGCACCGCGGTGACGACCACCCCGTACAGTTCAAAGCGGGAGCGTAAGGGGATGACCATGGCGCTGTTGAAGTCGGCCAGCCGCGGCCAGCAGGTCACCAGCTCGGCCTCGCTCTTCAAGTCGTGCAGGATCACCGCGGTGCCGCTGGCGGCCGCCCGGCCCAGCTGGCCGGTGCGCGCGTCCAGCTTGCGGTCGACTTCATCTTTGTTCAGCCCATAGGACCCCGAGACGAACAGCCAGTTACTGCCCGGCTCGACCAGCAGGACCATGCCGACGTCGAAGGGCAGCACACGCACGAACTCCTCGAAGATGGTGCGCAGCACGCTCTCGTAATTCAGGGTGGCGCTGAGCGTATATGTGACGTGGTAG
>DATGEF010000320.1:0-7741 GCA_035310405.1 Chloroflexia bacterium
GGGGCTCTTCCCCCTCCCCCTGCTGCTGCTGGAAATGGCGATCGCCGCGGCGGCCTCGGCGCTGCTCGCCATCCTGGTCGGCGTGCCCGCCTTGCGGCTGCGCGGCATCTACCTGGCGCTGGCCACGATCGCCTTTGTCGAGGTCCTGCGCATTCTGTCGCTCAACCTCGACATCACCGGGACCGCGATCGGCATCTTCGGCATCCCGCAGCCGTTCGGCACGCATATCGAGTATCTCTGGATCACCGGCCCGCTGCTGCTGGCGAGCATGCTCTTCGTCTACCGGCTGGAGCGGGGCCGCGTGGGGCGTGCCCTGATCGCCCTGCGCGAAGACGAGCTGGCCGCCGACGCGATGGGCGTCGACCCGACCCTCTACAAAGTGCTGGCTTTCACACTGGGGGCGATCCTGGCCGGCATGGCCGGGACCGTCACGGCCCACCTGCTGAACACCTGGAACGCCCGCCAGGGGACCTTCGATTTCAGCATCACTATCCTGGCCTTCGTGCTCATCGGCGGGTCGCGCACCTTCCTCGGCCCGGTGCTCGGCGCCCTGGTGCTCACCGCGCTGCCGGAAGTATTACGCTTTTTGGCCGACGCGCGCCTGGTCGTCTTCGGCGGGCTGATTGTCCTCGGCAGCATCTTCCTGCCCCAGGGCGTGGTGACGCCAGCCCTCTTCGAGCGCCGCCAAAACCGGGCGCCCCGCCCGGGCGCCCCGCCGCCGGAAGCGGGGCTCGGCCCATGACCATGCCCGCGATCGCGGCGGCGCACCCCCCGACCGCCGCCGCGCCCCTGCTCGATGTGCAGGGCATGACGCGGCGCTTCGGCGGCCTCCTGGCCGTCGACGACGTCAGCTTCGCCGTCCAGCCGGGCGAGATCTTTGGCCTGATCGGGCCGAACGGCGCGGGCAAGACGACGCTCTTCAACCTGATGACCGGGCTGATCCCGCCGACGAGTGGCCGGCTGCGCTATGCGGGGGAAGACATCACCCGCCGCTCGCCCCATCGCATCGCCGCCAAAGGCATCGCGCGGACCTTCCAGAATATCCGCCTCTTCGGCAACCTGTCCGCGCTGCAAAATGTGATGATCGCCCGCCATGTCCACACCCGCAGCGGCGTGCTGACCGGGGTGCTCGGCTTACCCCCCGCGCCGCGCGAAGAGCGCGAGACCCGCGAGCGCGCCTATGCGCTGCTGGAGTTGGTGGGGCTGGGCGCCCGCGCCCGCGAAACGGCCCGCAACCTGGCCTACGGCGACCAGCGCCGGCTGGAGATCGCCCGTGCCCTGGCCTTACAGCCGCGCCTGCTGCTGCTCGACGAGCCCGCCGCGGGCATGAATTCGGGCGAGAAAGGCGATCTGAGCAGCTTGATACGCGACCTGCGCACGCGGTTTGATCTGACCCTGCTGCTGATCGAGCACCACGTGCCGCTGGTCATGGGGCTCTGCGATCGCATTGCCGTCCTGAACTTCGGCCAGCTGATCGCCCTGGGCCCGCCGGCGCAGGTGCAAAACGACCCGGCCGTGATCGAAGCGTATCTAGGCGCCGAGTGATGGACGCCCCCGCCATCCCCCCCTTGCTCGAAATCAGCGCCCTCACCGTGCATTATGGCGGCATCCAGGCGCTGCAGAGTATCGACTTGTACGTGGCCCCCGGCGAGGTGGTCACCCTGATCGGGGCGAACGGCGCGGGCAAAAGCACCACCCTGCGGGCCATCTCGCGCCTGGTCCCGCCGCGCCGCGGCCGCATCACCTACGCCGGCCGCGACATCACCCAGGCCCGCCCGGACGAGGTGGTGCGCTGGGGCATTGCGCATGCGCCCGAGGGCCGGCGCGTGCTCGCCCGCCAGACGGTGTACGATAACCTGGTGCTGGGCGCCTATGTCCGTTCCGACCAGGCGGCCATCGCGCGCGACATCGACGAGCAGTTCACCCGCTTCCCGCGCCTGGCCGAGCGGCGCACCCAGCTCGCCGGCACCCTCAGCGGCGGCGAACAGCAAATGCTGGCCATCGCCCGCGCCGTGATGAGCCGCCCCCGCCTGCTGCTGCTCGACGAGCCGAGCCTCGGGCTGGCGCCGCTGATCGTCCGCGAGATCTTCGCCATCATCCGCACCCTGCACGCCAGTGGGGTCACCATCCTGCTCGTCGAGCAGAACGCGCACCTGGCGCTGCAAAACGCCGACCGGGGCTACGTTCTCGAAGCGGGGCGGATCATGATCAGCGGCCCGGCCGGCGAGTTGCTGGCGAACCCGCGCGTCCGGCAGGCCTACCTGGGCTGAGCCCAATGGGGTATGAACACAATGCGGATCGCGCTCGCGCAACTGCGCGCCGAGAAAGGCGACTGGGCCGGCAACCTGGCACGGGTCGCCGCGGCCATGGCCGCCGCGCAGGCGATGGCCTGCGCCGTGATTGTTTTCCCCGAAATGGGCCTCTCCGGCTACTGCGACCCGACGCGCTTCCCGGCGGCGGTGCAAGCGCTCGACTCGCCCCATGTTCAGCACTTTGTCGCGCTCACGGCCCGCCACGGGATCGCCGCGTCGGGGGGGGTTCATCGAGCACAATCCCGGCGGCAAGCCCTTCATTACGCAGGTGCTCGCCCAGGATGGGCAGATCGCCGGGGTTTACCGCAAGGTCCACGTAGCCCCCGACGAAGAGCCGTGGTTCGCGCCGGGCGGCGCCACGCCGGTCTTCCGCCTGCGGCTGCCGGGCGGCCCGCTGCCCTGCGCGCTGGCCGTCTGCGCCGACAGCGACCGGCCCGACCTGTTCGCCGCCTTTGCCCAGCAGGGCGCCCGGATCGTCTTCCATTCGTCGGCGCCGGGCCTGTACAGCCGGCGCACCGATGCCGCGGCGTGGCAGGCGGGCTTCGCCTGGTATCGGGACTACCTGTTCGCCCGCCTGCCAGTCTGGGCGCGGGACAACGGCCTCTGGATCGCCGCCGCCACCCAGACCGGCGCGACCGTCGACGAAGACTTCCCCGGCGGCTCGTTCGTCTTCGCGCCCGATGGCACCTGCGTGGCCGCCACGTCCGACGGCGCCGAGACTCTGCTGGTGCATGATGTGGAGATAGCGGCCGATCAATAACACGGCGAATTGTGATTTGCCGGTTTTACCTACGTCGTGTCCATACGCCATTTAGACAGCCCGCGTGGTGAAGCGTCTTACCTGGGAGGTTCGCTATGGTTATGGATAGCAGTGGAAAGTGGTGGCGCGGAGAGAATTTTGCGGATTTAGCCCAGTATCTCCGACTCCTAACGGAGGAAAGCTACCCGGCGGACCAGATAGTGCAAGCGATTTGTGCGTGTGGTAATACAATGTTCCGTCTATTTGCAGACCCCGTGGAGGGGTGTGCGCAACGCGCGTGTACAAAGTGCCTGCAACGAACCTTTATTGGCGATAGCGCAGAGTATTGGGACGCGGCGGATCCCAAGCAGATACGCTGCCCCGCCCGACATACGATCTTCGAGTTGGGCGTGGGCTTCTCCTTGCGCGCAGAATCGGACGTTCGCTGGATAACAGTCGGCGAACGCTGTGTGAAATGTGGCTTGCTGGGAAGTCCCCTGGATTGGAAAGTGAATTATGGACCGTCGAGCCACTTGCTAACACAAGTCTGAGTAGCTACCGGGACGCCGGCACGCGGCCAAGCACCTGGTAGACCAGCCCCACCCGCTGGAGCCGGTAGGCCTGTTGCACCGGCGCGGGGGGATTGGGGCCGGCAAAGCCGCCGACGTAGGCGGCCCGCCCAGCAGCCAGGTCCTGGGCGATGGCGGGTGCCCAGTCGCGCGGGTCTTCCGAGTAGAGGTCGAGGTCGAGGCGGCGGTGCTCGACGTACTGGTAGTAGCGGAAGACGCAGACCGACTCCCAGTCGACATAGACACGCGCGCCGGGGGCGGCGGCCGCCAGCGTCTCCAGCGCCAGGTCGCGGACCCGGGTGTCGCCGCTACGGTCCTGCTGCGCCCAGCGGGCGGCGGCCAGGAACGCGGGGACGCCGAGGGCGCCGCCGCCGAGGGCCAGGACCAGGGCCGCGGCGACGCTGCCCCGCAGGAGTGGCCGGCGCAGGTGGCGCACCAGGGTCAGGGGCCAGGCGCCCGCGACCGCCATCCCGAGCACCCAGAACAGATACGTGGGGATCAGGTAGATATGGCCGATGATGCCGTAGTTGACGGCGAAGGCGAAGTTGCCGAGCCCGAGCACGGCCAGCCCGGCGCCCACGGGCCGTGTGCGGCGGTCGAGCAGCAGCCGGGCCAGGCCGGCCAGGCCCAACAGCACGCCCACCCCGCCAAATTGCCGCGCCAGCTGGTCGCCGCCGAAGCCGGCGCGGGCTAGCTGGCTGTCCCAGGTCAGCGGGTAGGCCAGGATCTGGCCGGCGAAGGGCCCGCCGCGGGCCAGGAAGAAGACATCCCCCCAGGTGCGTGGGTTGCCCCAGTAATAGGTATAGCCGAAGACGAAGCGGTAGACGAAGAGCAAGTAGGGGCTAAGGCCGAGGGCCAACGCCAGGAGCCCACCCGCCCAGCGGGCCCAGCGCGCCCGACCGGACTCCCGCGCCCGCGCCCGCCATTCGCCGACCAGCCCCAGCAGCAGGTAGCCGGGCAGCAGGGTGACCGTGGTGCCGTGGTGGGCCAGGGCCAGCCCGAGCAGCAGCAGCGCGGCCCAGAAGGCGCCGCGGCGGCCCCCCTCCACCCAGAGCAGGAGGGCCAGCAGGCAGCCGGCCACCAGTAGAGCGTTCAGCGCGTAGGCGCGGGCCACCAGCGCCTGGGCCCAGACCGTGCCGGACACCGCCAGCAGGCCGCCGGCCGCCAGCGCCGCCCCGGCCCGCCCGCTAGCTGGCGTCTCCGGCTGGAGCCCGGCGAGCAGCCGCCAGGCGAGGGCCGTGACCAGCCCTACGGCGCCGGCCATATAGACTGCCGAGCTCAGATTGATGCGGTAGGCCACGTCGCCGACCGGCAGCAGGCTCCAGAGCTTGTTCAGCAGGGTATAGAGCGGATAGCCGGTGGGATGGGGGATGCCAAGGATCGCGCCCGTGAACTGAAACTCGCCGCTATCGCCGACCAGCACGCCGGGCGCGAGGGTCCAGCCGTAGAGGCCGGCGGCCGCCAGCCCGGCGATCAGCGCGGCCAGGAGGCCCCAGCCGCTCCGGCTGTTGTTCAGCGGCACGCTTTGTGATATAGTGACGTCATCAACTGGCGTGGAGGCACCCTGCTTGCGGATCGGTATCGTCTCAGACATTCATGCGAACCTGGCCGCCTTTGAAATCGTGCTTGGCGCCCTTCAGCAAGCGGGAGCGATCGATCGCCTCTGGTGTATCGGCGACATGGTGGGCTATGGCCCGCACCCCAACGAGTGCCTCGATTTGCTGCGCAGCCACGACCATATCTGCGTCCCCGGCAACCACGACTTCGGCTTGCTCGGCAAGACGCCGATCCAGAATTTCAACGCGGACGCTCGCTTTGCCCTGGATTGGACGGCGAGCGTGCTGACCGAGTCGCACCGCACGTATCTGGACCAGCTGCCCTTGCGCTGGCTGCCCGACGAGACCCTGTTCACGGTCGTCCATGCCAGCCCCCGGGACCCGATCTGGGAATACCTGCTGGACACTCAGGCGGCCCGCGAGTCCTTCCCCTATTTCACAACGCCCTACTGCCTGGTCGGGCACACCCACGTGCCCGTCGTCTTCCGCCAGATGCAAGACGGGGGGCCGGTCAAGCTCGTGCAGCCCGAGCCGGGCGAAGTGGTCCGCCTGGCCGAGGCCCGGCTGATCATCAATCCGGGCAGCGTGGGCCAGCCCCGCGACGGCAACCCGCAGGCCGCCTATGCCATCTTCGACCAGGAGGCCGGCACGCTCCAGTTCGCCCGCATCGACTACCCGATCGCCGTGACCCAGCTCGCCATGCGCCAGCTCAACTTCCCCAAACGCCTGATCGCCCGCCTCGAATACGGCTACTAGCCAAGTCCTGAGTCGAAAGTCCTGAGTTGAAAGTGCTGCCTGCGGCACTCCTCAACTACTCAGGACTTTTAACTCAGCACTTTTAACTCGTCCGGCCGCGCTCCTCAACTACTCAGGACTTTTAACTCAGCACTTTTAACTCGTCACCCGAGGGGCGAGAGCCAGGCGACGTCCGGGGGCGCGGTGTAGCAGCGCTCGCCCGCGGCCGCGCGCAGGATGGTGGCGACCACCGGGGCCGTCCATTCGGCGGCGACCACCGCGCAGCCGAGGGCCTCCTGGAAGCGCGGGAACGTCCATTCGTCGAGGGTGCGCACGCCGGCGAAGTCGAACATCCGGCGGGGCAGGAAGACCACGTCGGCGGGCCGGGCAGCCCCCGCGGCATAGGCGGCCAGCGCAGGGACGACATCGCGCCCAAACAGCAGGCCCGAGCAGGTGACCTGGGCGCCCAGGGCCGCATTTTCCACCGCGACGACCTCCAGCTCCAGATTCTGCACCCGGCGGAAGGGGGCAAACGCCTCCCGCACGACGTCCGCGGCCATCTGGCCGCAGACGACCACCGCGCGCACCGGCCGGGCGAGCGCCGCGGGCAGCCGCCGCGCGGTGCGCGCCGCCTCGTCGAGCGTCTGGCGGACCATGCCGACCCCGTTCTCGTACTGCTTGAACCCATCGTACATGCGCGCCGATGGGATCGGCATCCCGGCCTGCAGGTAAAACTCGTCCGACGGATAGACGAAGTTGATCCCGATCGCTTGGCGCAGCTGCTTTTGCCAGCGCGCGATCTGGGCGAACACCGGGCGCGCCTCATCGGGCCGGTAGGAGCGCAGCGCGGGGTCCAGCAGGCGCCGGCGCTGGTTGGTCAGGCCGACCGGCACGGCGCTCACCGAGAGGACGTGGGGCCAGAGAGCCGCCAGCTCGGCGATGCTCTGGTCCAGCGCCGGGCCGTCGTTGATGCCCGGGCAGAGCACCAGCTGCGTATGCGTCTGGATGCCGTGCTCGGCCAGCCGGCGCAGCTGCGGAATGATCTCCGGCGCGCGCGGATTGCCCAGCAGGCGGCGCCGCAGCGGCGGGTCGGTCGCATGCACCGAGACGTGCAGGGGCGTCAGGCGTTCGGCAAAGATCCGCTGCCAATCGGCCTCTTTGAGGTTCGTCAGAGTAATAAAGCCGCCATACAGGAAGCTGTAGCGGTAGTCGTCGTCCTTGATATCCAGGCTCGGCCGCAAATCAGGCGCGTTCTGGTCGACGAAGCAGAAGGGGCAGTGGTTGTTGCAGCGCTTGATGCCGTCAAACGTCGGATCGTAAAAGACGAGGCCGAGATCGGCGTCTTCGTCTTTCTGCACGACCAGGCGTACCGGCTGCCCCGCGCGCAGCAGGTCGAGCTCCAGCTGCTCCCCCACCTGGTAGAACTGGTAGCCGACCACATCCTGGATCGCCTGCCCGTTAATGGCCAGCAGCCGGTCGCCGGCCCGCGCCCCAGCCTGCGCCGCCGGGCTCGCCGCGGCCACCGCTTCGATTCGTCCTTGCGATTTATATTGCGCCATGGTTCTCCCGCGGTTAGTCGTCAGTCGTCAGTCGTCAGTCGTCAGTAATAAATCTACTGCTGACCGATCGACTCTGACCCACCTTCAGCCCTACAGCCTATTATCCAATACTCCGCATTCCGCAACCCACAAGGGGAACCCTGCGGGTTTCCGCATTCCGCACTAGGCGCGCGCCCCACCATCGCGGGGCGGAGCCCGCTCCTACAGACGCCCGCGGCACCTCGTACTCAAAACTCAAAACTCAAAACTCAAAACTCAACACTCCCTGGTC
>DATGEF010000321.1:0-22286 GCA_035310405.1 Chloroflexia bacterium
CGCGGTTTGCGCCCACACGCCAAAGTCCGTTTGCCCGACTGGTGAGTCAGGTGCTGGGAACGGAAGCGGAAAATAGCCCAGTGGGCGCAGTGGCGTGACTTGAGTCTCGGCGGATCAAGCATTTGCCAGCAGTATCAAATCCTGCCGAGCACCCGTGGTGGTGGCCTTCGGGGAGCCGTACCAGACGCTCCATTACTGCTTCGACGATGGCGGGCCGGACGGATTCGGCTACTGACATAGGGTTGTCACAGCGTTATGCGATACTATGGGAGAGGAGGAATAACAATGCAGAAATTCGAGATCATTCCCCAGGGCCCCTTTCAGCTGGCCGAAGAAGCCGAGTACTTTGGCGGGTGGCCCCCGCTCGCCGCGGACCCCGCGGCGGTGGGCATGGCCTTTCCTGTGGAGGGCTGGCGCACGTCGGCGGCCGTGATCCTGCGCCAGGACGCGACCACCCGGATCACCGGCGAAGTGCATGGGGCCGAGGGGGACGACGCGGCGGCCGCCTGGCGCCAAGCGCTCGCCGTGGTCTCCCTCGACGCCGATGGCCAGGGCTGGCCGGAGATCGGCCGGCGCGATCCCGTGATTGGCCGGCTGCAGGCGCAATACAACTGCGTGCGCCCGGTCTGCTTCCACACGCCGTATGAGGCGGCCGCCCACTTTGTGATCGGGCAACGGATCTCCGTCCAGCAAGCGCGGACCATTCGCTTGGCGATGGCCCGCGCCGTGGGCGACCCGATACAGGTGGGAGACGAGCAGCTGTACGCCTTTCCGCGGCCGCAGGTGCTGGCGGAGTTAACCAGCTTCCCCGGACTGAGCGAGGAAAAGGTCCACCGGCTGCAAGGCCTCGCGCGCGCGGCCCTGGATGGGGTGCTGGACCGCGAACGGCTACGGGCCGTCCCTCCCGCCCAGGCGCTGAGCGAGCTCCTGGCGCTGCGGGGCGTGGGGCCTTTCAGCGCGCAGGGCATCCTCTTCCGGGGCGCGGGATTGGTGGACGACGTGACGGAGGACGAGAACACCAACCGGGCGGTCCAGCTCGCCTATCAGCTGCCGGCGCCCGCCGATCACGGCACCGTGTTGCGCCTGGCCGAAAACTGGCGCCCCTACCGCATGTGGGCGGTGGTCCTGTTGCATATCTGGCTGCGCCGCGAAGGGGGTGGCGCGGTGTCGGCGACGGCCCACCGCCGCCCGCCGCGCGCGGCCCGATCGAATCCTTGACAAGTCGGGTTCAATTTTCTATAATGAGGGCGGTAGATAAGCTGATGTAGCTCAGTTGGTAGAGCAGCGCCCTCGTAATGCGCAGGTCATGAGTTCGAGTCTCATCATCAGCTCCGCCCGCCACGCGCCCAGGGGTCATCCCGGGCGCGTTTGCTTTTGTCCGGGGGTGCCGCGCGCCTCATCGCCGCCCGGGCCGGGCCAGGTCGGCGAGCACGGTCCGGGCGGCACTGCGGCCCGAGGCGCCCGACACCCCGCCCCCGGGGTGGGTGCTGGCCCCTGTCAGGTAGAGGCCGGGCAGGTGGCTGCGGTAGCCGGAGAGCGCGGGCAGCGGGCGGAAGGTAAACATCTGGTCCAGGCTCATGTCGAGATGCATGATATTGCCATGCACGAAGCCGGTATTGCGCTCCAGGTCGAGCGGGCTCTGGATATAGATCTGGCGCTCCCGCACCGCCCCCGGGAAGTTAGGCGCATAGGCCCCCAGGGTCGCCAGTAGGCGATCGGCCTCCTGCTCGCGAATGGTGTCCCAGGCCGCCGCCCCGCCCGCCCGCAGCTCGTAGGGGTGATATTGCGCCCAGATGTAGAGCACATGCTGGCCGGGCGGGGCCAGCGTCGGGTCGAGCGCGGAGGGGGTCATGACCACCAGGGCCGGGCGGGCGGCCGGGCGGCCCTGCGCTGCATCCTCGTAGGCCTGCTGCAAGTAGTCGACCGAAGGGCAGATCAGCTGCATGCCGGCGTGGACCCGGGTCCCGGCGTCGAGCGCCCGGCCCGCGCCGTCGTAGCAGTAGGCGCCATAATCGGGCAAGGCGTCGACGGCACAGCGGATGGTCATGCCGATGCCGTTGCCCGTGCGCAGGGCGGCCACTTGGCGGCGCAGCGCGGCCGGCACGGCGTCCGGCGGCAGCAGATCGAGCAGCGTCGTCTGGATATGGGCGTTGGAGAGGACCGCGCGGGCGGCCACCCGGCGGCCCCCGGCCAGCTCCACGCCGGCCGCCCGGCCATCCCGCACCAGGATCTGCCGCACCGCCTCGCCGCCCTGGAAAGTCCCGCCGTAGTGCGCCAGGCAGGCCACCAGCGCGTCGGCCAGCCGGCCCGAGCCGCCCACCGGCCGGGTGAGCCCCACTTTGTGGTAGACCACCAGTGCGCCCAGCAAGTCGCCGGCGCCGAGCTCGGAGGGCGGGGGGCCACTCTGGGCGGCGAGCCAGGCCAGGGCCGCTTTGAGCTCGGGCGTCTCGAAAGTCTCGTCCAGCAGGCGGCCATAGGAGGTCAGCGTCTGGCGCAGCAGCTCCAGGCCGGTCATGCTCGGGTCGTGGCGGCCGGCCCGCAGATCGCGCAGCGTCTGCCGGGCGATGCGTCCCACCAGGTTGCCGGGCGTGGGGGCAGCCAGGAAGGTGTCAAATACCGGCTTGTTGAAATGCCACCACTTGCGGATGAACTGCGCGTATGTCTCGGCATCGCGGGGCGACCAGGTCGCGATCTGGCGACAGGTCGCGTCGAGGTCTTTCCAGAAGACGAGGGCGCGGCCGCCGGGAAACGGGGCGAAGACGACCGGGTCATGGCGCATATAGCGCAGGCCGAAGCGAGCCAGGTCGAGCTCGGCGAGGATCGGCGTCAGGTGGATCAAGATGTGGAAGGTCGAGCAGGTGTCGAGCCGGAAGCCGGGAAACAGCTCCTCGGTGTTGACCGCGCCCCCCGGCCGCGCCCGGCGATCGCAGACCAGCACGCGCCGGCCTGCCTGCGCCAGGTAACAGGCCGCTACCAGCCCATTGTGCCCGCCGCCGACAACCACCACGTCATACATCCGGCCGCTCCTTCGCCTCGCCGGCCGTCAAGATCTTGTACGGGCTGCGCGTGGTTTTGCGCTAATGGGGCCATTCCACCAGCGCCAACTCAGCCACACGATCAGGCCCCCAACGGCGAGTCCGCCGATCAGCAAGGCAGGCAGAATGTTAGCGGCGGTCCCCAGCCACCAGATCAATACCTACGCCAAATTATGTCGGCCAAACGCCGGACGGATATTTAATTCGTAGGCACGAACGGAGTCAGGCCACTCCCAAGCATCGGTTTTCAGGGAGGCACGGCCCCGATTTGGCGAAGGTATTGCCAGATAGACACCAGGATCAATACCACTGCCAGACCCAAAAGCGCCCAACGATCTTCGTCCTTCATTGCGCATTATAGCACAGTGCCATCGGAATGCCCCGGCCGCGGATGCATGGGTGGTGACCAGGGTGGATAAGTTCATTCGGACTGTGGGAGCGGGCTCCATCCGCGCGCACTTAAGACCGGGCTGGTCCCCTGGCGCGCTCGTGGGGGTCGGGGCGGGTCGCAGACCCGCCTGTTGCCGGGCCGCCCGGCCCCCCAGCGGCCCCTCCAACCGCGCTCCACCCGCCCCACCAAGCGGGTCTGCGACCCGCTCCTACACCGACCGAGTCGCCTTCTGCGGCTTAAGTTCGCGTCTGTGGGAGCGGGCTCCGTCCCGCGATGGAGGGGCACGGCCCCAGCGCCTGGTCACGGCTCTGCAATCCAGGCCCGCCCCCCAGCGCGGAGGTGGGGCCCGGCCGAGTCTGGGGGCGACATCGCGGGACGGAGCCCGCTCCTACAGCTCGGGATGGCGGCGCGCCGCACACGGCACTTTGCACTCAGGACTTTGGACTCAGGACTGCGTCGGGCAGCGCCCTCTCCCACAGACGCTTCCGGCGCAGGCCAGGGCCCAGCACCGACGCCCCGCCGGGCTGCAAAATCTTGCCGCGCACCCGATGCATGGCACGCCCCTTGCTTCATCGCCCCGGGGAACCGGGGGTGCCTCGGTTCCATTACGTACGCTTGCAGCGGTTCGGATAGCGGTGTGGCGCAGAGGGCCGGCCGCCGGCAACGGCGAGCTGGTTCTCCTGTGCCAAGAGAAGGAGCTGATATATGGCCCGCTTTGTGGGGAAAGAGGCCGACGTCGGGCGCGATCTCGCCACCCGGCTGCTGGGGTTCTTCGTGCTGGTGCTGGTGCTCCTGATCCTTTTAGCGATCTGGCATCCCCTGTTCGCCCATGATTTCCTGGCCACACTGGGCCTCTGGGATCTGGTCGACCGGCTCGGAAAATAATCAGGAGGTAGGCAATGGAACGGCGCGCAAGTGACCTGCTCGGCAAGCCGGTCATCACGTTTGATACGGGCCGGCGGCTGGCCCACGTCGAAGATCTGCTCGTGAATCCGGATATCCCCCAGGTGCTGGCCCTGCTCGTCGACAAGGGTGCCGTCTGGGTCTCGCCTCGCTTTGTCGCGCTCGGCCAGATCAAGGGGATCGGCGGGAATGCGATCGTCGTCGAGACCGCGGCGGTCGTCAAGGAAGTGAACCGCTACCCGGAGCTGAAGGCCTTGCTCGACCATCGGACCATCCGGGGTATACGCGTCTATAGCGAGACCGGGGACCGGCTCGGGACCGTCAGCGATATGTTCATCGACGATCAGACGGGCGAGGTGCTCTATTACGAGGTCTCGGGCGGCGCGATCGGCGATATGATGAAGGGCAAGCGGACGATCGTGCCGGGCGAGGTCTTGAGCATGGGCGCCCTGGTGCTCTACGTCTCCACGGCGACGGCGACCCGGCTGGAGCAACAGCAGGGCGGGGTGACCGCCGCGTTTGAGCAGGCCCGCCAGCGGGTCAACCAACTCTCCGATCAGACCGCCGATGCCACGAACCAGCGCCTGGCCCGGCTGGGCGAGCAGGCCCGCCAGCAGCAGCGCACCTATGTGATCGGCCGCACGGCCTTGCGCAAAGTGGATGATAAGGAAGGGCGGCCCCTGGTCCAGGAAGGCGAGATTATCACCGCCGACACGGTGGCCCAGGCCGAGCAGCAGGGCCGCCTGCCCGCCCTGTTGCTGGCCGGCGGCCTGGGCGGCGCCCAGCAACAGCTGGGTGCCCTGGGGCAACAGGCCAACGACAGCTTTGCCCAGATCCGCGAGGAAGCCCAACACCTCTGGAACCAGCTGACCCACCAGCGGACGCGGCTCACCGATCAGTCCGACAGCCGGATCGAGCAGGGGCGCATCGACGCCGCCCTGGGCCGGCCGGCATCGCGCGTGATCCTCGACCGGCAAGATACCGTCATCCTGAATACCGGGGATATTATCACCAATGCCGCGATCGCGCAGGCGCGCCAGGCCGGCGTGCTGCATATCTTGCTCGGGTCCGTTTATACCGAGCGGCCCCAGCTGCGCCTCGACGATCTGAAGGCCCCGTGGGCCGGCCGGGCCAGCCTGGAAGAAGCAAAACCCACCGCCGCGCCGGGTGCGGCGGCGCCCCCGGCCGCCCTCCCGGCGCCGCCGGCGGCGACCGGCCAGCCGACTTCCTCCTAAATGGATAACCAGGAGAGCTAAATGAACACGCGCTTGATGATGGGTATTGTCGCGATTTTGCTGGGCCTGCTGGTCCTGATCTGGCCGGTGTTTCTGTCGATCGTCGTCGGCCTCGCCTTAATCGGCGGGGGACTCTGGCTGACCCTCCAGAACGCCGGGCCGGGCCCGGGAGTCTAAGGGAATCGGGCGCCCTAAATCATCCACGAAGGACACGAAGAAACACGAAGGAATAAGCTGTAGGGAATAAACTGGTAAAGAATAAGCCTGTCCTGAGCGCAGCGCAGGGCAGGGGATGGATGCGTATTTGCGCCGGGTTCCCTAACCCCCGCCCGCGTCCCCCCTAAAAATCTTCGTGATCTTCGTGTCCTTCGTGGATCACGGAATCTCCGATCGGCGGAGCGCGGCCAGTAGGGCGGCCCGGATCTGGCGGCCGGCGATGCCGCGGTGGCTGATCGCGTCTTTGTCGGCGGGCGCCAGCTCGCCAAAGGTCAGGCCGCGATCGGGAAGCTCGAAGATCGGATCGTAGCCGAAGCCGTAGCCCGGGTGCTGGCGGGGCGCGAGCGTGATGCGGCCCGCCACGGTGCCGTCGCCGATCGTCTCCTGCCCGTCGGGGCTCAGGAGCACGATCACGCAGCGAAAGCGGGCGCCCCGCGCGTCCGGCGGCACAGCCTGTAGGCGGGCGAGCAGCAAAATATTGCGAGTCGCGGCCGTGCTCTCCGGCCCAGCCCAGCGCGTGCTCATTACGCCGGGCGCGCCGCCCAGGGCATCCACCTCCAGCCCGCTGTCGTCGGCCAGCACCCAGGTCCGTAGCCCGCGCGCCTGCGCGAGCTGCCAATAGGTCTGCGCCTTGAGCCGCGCATTGGCCAGGAAACTTACATCCCCTTCTTCCACATCCTCACCGATCCCGACATCCGCGAGCGCGAGCACGCGCAGCGGCAGGCCCGCCAGCAGCGCGCGGTATTCCTGCAGCTTGTGGGCGTTGGTCGTGGCCAGCAACAAAGTCTCGGGCGCCGGCGTCTCGGGCATGGGCATCTCCTGGATCGTTCCGTGGAACCGCGCGGCCATTATACACCAAACCGCGGCGCCCGATTCGCGCATCCGTCTAGCCGCCCGGGGCCAAGCATGCTATAATAGGCCGCAAGCAACGGACCGACCCACGCATCATTTCGGCGCGTGATACGTTATGTAAACTGTAAACTATAAACGGTGGCGAGTAGCGACATCGAGGAGGAGCTTCAATGACGAAGGAGAGCAGCCGGCGCCCGGGCGCGGGCGGCAACACGGTGGCGATTATCGGGGCCGGCCAGGTCGGCTCGGCCTGTGCCTTTTCGCTGGCCCATAGCGGCGTGGCGTCCGATATTATCCTGATCGACGTGGCCAAGGATCGGGCCGAAGGCGAAGCGATGGATATCTCCCATGGCGTGGCCTTCCTGCCCCCGACGACGGTGCGCACCGCCGATTATAGCGCCTGCGCCGAGGCCGACGTGGTCGTGATCACCGCCGGAACGGCCCGCAAGCCGGGGGAGACCCGCATGGACCTGCTCCAGCGCAATGCCGGGATCATGCGCGGCGTGCTGGAGGGCATCAAAGACCACCGCGCGGACGCCGTGATCGTCATGGTCGCCAACCCGGTCGACGTGATGGCCTATGCGGCGCATAAGCTGTCGGATTTCCCGCCCCCGCAGATCATCGCCACCGGCACGCTGCTGGAGACGGCGCGGCTGCGCTACATGGTCGGCGAGCACTGCGGGGTCGCCCCGAACAGCGTCGAGGGCTATACGCTGGCCGAGCATGGCGAAACGCAGGTGACGCCCTGGAGCCAGGTGCGGGTCGCCGGCCTCCCGGTCGCGGCCTACTGCCAGGGCGCCGGCATCGCCTGGGGCCCGGAGGTGGAAGCCACGATCGCCGGCCGCGTCAAGAAGGGCGGCGCCGACGTGATTGCCCGCAAGAATGCCACGTTTTATGGCATCGCCGTCTGCACCATGACGCTGGTGAAAGCGATTCTCCGCGACGAGCACGCCGTGCTGCCCGTCTCGACTCTGGTGAACGGGGCCTACGGCATGCAGGATGTCTATATCAGCCTACCGACCGTGATCGGCCGCGCGGGCGTGATCCGCACGCTCACGCCGGAGCTGACGGCGGCCGAGCAAGAAGCCCTGGGCAAGTCGGCCCAGGCACTGCGCACCGCGATCGGCGAGGCTGGTTTCTAGAGGGCAGGGGAGGATTCGGGGATGAGAGCACTGGCCGTCCGGTCACTCAACAGCGTAGCCGCGCTCAGCCTGGGCCTGGCGCTGAGCGTGGGCCTGCTGACCGCCTGCGATCTGGGCGGCGCGCCGGCGCCCGCGGGCACCCCCGTGCCGGGGAGCATTACGGGCACGACGACGATCTCGGGCACCGTGGGCAGCGGGCCCACCGATACCCCCCGCCCGCCGACGGACACGCCCGTGCCGACCCTGACCCCGGTGCAGGCCGTGGGCAAGCGGACCGGCAACCCCACGACCGGCTACAGCTGGCGGCTGGTCGGGCTGACCGGGCAACAGCTCTTCGCGGTGGGCGGGCCGGTGCAGCCCGATGCGGCCGTCTACGTCGCCGGCACCGGCGTCTATCGCTCGTCGGACCAGGGCCAGACCTGGAACCAGCTGGGGTTCGATAACCGGACCCAGGCGGAGGAGATCGTCGTCAGCCGCTCGAATCCGCAAGTGCTCTATGCCGGCAGCGGCGATAATTGCGCGGGCGGGCCCAAGGGCGCCCAGTTCCGTAGCTCCGACGGTGGCACCACCTGGACCCCGCTGCCGGCGGCGCCGCGTTCCCTGCAGGTCGCGGCCAAAGACGAAAACCAGCTCACCGCCATCCGCTGCGACGGCGTGGTCCGCAGCAGCGACGGCGGGCAAACCTGGACCCCGCTCTTGGACGCGGCCCTGCCGCGCGGGAAGAATTTCAACGGCCAGAAGGTGGTCGTGCCCGCGGGCGACCCCAACATGATCTACGCCCTCTACGTGGGCGACGGCGGCAGCAGCCGCCTGCGCGTCAGCAGCGACGGCGGGCAAACCTGGGGAGGCGACGAGACCGAGTATCCCGGCATCAGCGACCTGATGGTCGACGACAAACGGACCGGGCGGGCCTGGGCGGCCGGGCAAAATGGCATCCTGCGCACGATCGACGGCGGGCAAAACTGGCTGCTCTCGGTCACCGGGCTCGATGCCGCACATGAGACCTCGGCCAGCGGCTCGCAGGGCGCCTATCAGCTCTCGGCGTTGAAGGCCCAGTACAACGCCAGCGGCGACCTGATCGAGTTGTATGCGGCCAGCTACGGTACCGAGAAGCTGCCCGGCGCCGGCATCTTCACCAGCAAAGACGGCGGCGAGGTCTGGACCCGCCTGGGCGGCGATCTCGGCGGGCTCTCCATCTCCAGTCTGCACGTCACCATCGAGAAGGGCGACGTGAACGATACGGTCGTGATGTACGCGGCGACGGAGGATGGCCTGCAAAAAATAGCCCTGAACAGTGCGCGGTAAAATGGAACGCGGCCCACTTGACAGATCTTGGTATAATCAGGTTATGCCTACGCCGAGCCTGGCCATTATTATTGTCAATTTCAATACCCGTGAGCTACTGACGGGTTGTCTGGATTCGCTGTTTGCCAGCCGGTGCCGTTATCCGTTTCAGGTCATCCTGGTCGATAACCACAGCGCCGACGGCAGCGCCGATCTCATCCGGGCGCGCTATCCGCAGGTCGAGCTGCACGAGAGCCGCTATAATGGGGGCTTCGGCTACGCCAATAATATCGCCCTGCGCGCCCTCGCCGGCCGGCCGCCCGCCCCCCCCGGCGCGCAGCCGGCCGGCGAGGTCCCGCGCACCGGCCCGGCCGGTCTGCACTTCCCGGTGGACTATATCCTGTTCTTGAACCCGGATACCCTGGTCCCGGCGGATGCCCTGGAGCGGATGGTCGACTTCCTGGAGCGCACCCCGCCGGCGGGGGCGGCCGGCCCCCGTATGCAGAAGCCGGATGGGACCCTCGACCTGGCCTGCCGGCGCGCTTTCCCAACGCCGCTCAACGCCCTGTTCAAGCTCAGCGGCCTCGCGCGGCTCTTCCCCCGCCACCCCCGGATCGCCCGCTACAACCTGACTCACCTGCGCGAGGACCAACTCGCCGCCGTCGACTCGGTGATGGGCGCTTTCATGCTGGTGCGGGCCCCGGCCCTGGGCCAGGTCGGCCTGTTCGACGAGCGCTTCTTCATGTATGGCGAGGATCTGGACCTGGCCTACCGGCTGAAAGCCCGGGGCTGGCAGGTGTTCTACAACCCGGCGGTGACGGTGCTGCATATCAAAGGCGCCAGCAGCCGCAAACGCAGTACCCAGGCCATCCGCGAGTTCTACCGCGCGATGCATATTTTCTACACGAAACACTATGCGGCCCGCTATGGCCCGCTGATCAGCACCCTGGTGCGGCTGGGTATTACCGTGCGCGGGGGGCTCGCCCTTGCCGCCAACGCGACGCGGCCGGCCGCGCAAAAACGCGTGAGTTGAAGATCTATGAATAACGCCAAATCGCAACATACCCACCTGACCCAGGCGGTCCGGGACGGGCGGCCGCCCCTAGCGCCCATGCGCAAAGGGCCCGTCGTGCTGATCGCGGCGCAAATGATTATCGACGTGATCGCGCTGCTGGGCGGCCTGGTCCTGGCCTATAAGCTCCGCTTTGAGACTGATATCGCGCCCCAGTATACATCGCCCTCGGTGGAGATGTACACGACGATGTTGGCGACGACGCTGCTCTGCCTGCTGGTCGTCTTCAACGTCAGCGGGCTGTACAAGCTGAGCCGCGGCGCCTCGCGCATTGACGAGTTCTATAAGATCGCGGCTGCCGTCTCGATGGGCACCATCGGATCGATCGCCGTCAACTCGATGCTGCTCGGCGATCGCTTCATCTACTCGCGCCTCATCCTGGTGATGGGCTGGACCTTCTGTGTCGTCTTCACGGCCGCCGGCCGGCTGTTCTTCAACGCAAAAACGCGTGAGTTGAAGACCTATGAATAACGCCAGATCGCAACATACCCGCCTGACCCAGGCGGTCCGGGATGTGCAGGCGCCCGCCCTCTCGCCAACCAGCCTGGGGCGCCGGCCGGAATCCCCCGCCCGGGCGCCCCAGCCCGACCCGCCGCAGTCCGCGCGGCCGCCTCTGACGCCCATGCGCAAAGGGCCCGTCGTGCTGATCGCGGCGCAAATGATCATCGACGTGGTCACGCTGCTGGGCGGCTTGGTGCTGGCCTATAAGCTCCGCTTTGAGACCGATATCGCGCCCCAGTATACGTCGCCCTCGGTGGAGACCTACACGACGATGCTGGCGACGACGCTGCTCTGCCTGCTGGTCGTTTTCAACGTCAGCGGGCTGTACAAGCTGAGCCGCGGCGCCTCGCGCATTGACGAGTTCTATAAGATCGCGGCCGCCGTCTCGATGGGCACCGTCGGATCGATCGCCGTCAACTCGATGCTGCTCGGCGATCGCTTCATCTACTCGCGCCTCATCCTGGTGATGGGCTGGACCTTCTGTGTCGTCTTCACGGCCGCCGGTCGGCTGTTCTTCAATCTGGCCCTGAGCGATCTACGGCGCCGGGGACTCAGCCTCCAGCGCGTGCTGATCGTCGGTCTCGGTGACTCGGCGCGCACGATCCTGGAGCGCATGCAGTCCCGGCCGGAGCTGGGCTACCGCGTGCTGGGGGCCATCGAGCCCCCCCGGCTGACGGAAGAGCGCGCCGTCTGGAACGTGCCGGTGCTCGGCAGCGTGATCGATATCGAGCGGGTCGCCCACCAGCTGCGGGCCGACGAAGTCATCGTGGCGATGCCCGGGGCCACCCCCGCCGAGCTGTTTGATATCGTCGCCCATTGCCAGGAGGCGAACGTGTCGATCAAGCTCTACCCCGATATCGTCCAGCTGATGATCGAGCCGGAAGTCAACGTCGGCCTCCTGGGCGGCATCCCGATGTACAATGTGCGCGATGTGGCGTTGCGGGGCTGGAACCGGGTGCTCAAACGGGCCTTTGACGTCGGCTTCAGCGCCAGCGTGCTGGTGCTGGGCGCGCCGCTGCTGGCCCTGATCGCGCTGATCGTCAAGTTGGATTCGCCCGGCCCGGTCTTCTTCATCCAGGAGCGCGTGGGCCTCGACGACCAGGCGATCCATGTGATCAAATTCCGCACGATGCACGCGGCGGCCGGCACCGCGCCGGGCTGGACCGTGGCGGACGACCCCCGCCGCACCCGGATCGGCAAATGGCTGCGGCGCTTCTCCCTCGACGAGCTGCCGCAGTTCATCAACGTCTTGCTCGGCGAGATGAGCGTGGTCGGCCCGCGGCCCGAGCAGCGCTACTTCGTGCAGCAATTCAGCCTGACGATCCCGCGTTATATGCTCCGCCACCGCGAGAAAGCGGGCATCACCGGCTGGGCCCAGGTCAACGGCCTGCGCGGGGATACCTCGATCGAAGAGCGCACCCGCTACGATCTCGACTACATCGAGCGCTGGTCGCTGCTGTTCGACCTCAAGATCATCGCGCGCACCATCGTCCAGCTGGTCCGCGGCAGCGCTTATTGAGTTAAAAGTCCTGAGTGGAAAGTCCTGAGTGCGGAGACGAAGGCCTGAGGCTGACCGCTGACCGCTGACCGCTGATTGGAGATCGCAGTGCCGGAGACTGGCGACGAGCGACGGACGACGGCCGACTCGTCGAACCCCCAACCCCCAACCCCCAACCCCTTCCTGGGGGCGGCCGCGCATTTGCGGGCCGCGGACCCCGTGCTGGCCGGGTTGATTACGGCGCATGGCGCCTGTACCCTGACCCCGGAGCCCGACCTGTTCGCCGCTCTGGCCGATTCGATTATCAGCCAGCAGATCTCGGTCAAGGCCGCCGACGCGATCCTGCGCCGCTTCCGCGCCCTGTTACCCACCGGGGCCCTGGACCCGGCGGCCATTCTCGCCTTGCCGGAGGCCAGCATCCGCGCCGCGGGCCTGTCGGGGGCCAAGGTCGTCTACATCCGCGACCTGGCCGCCCATGTCGTCGACGGGCGGCTGGATCTGGGGGCGCTCGCGACGGCGCCGGATGACGCCGTCATCACCGCGCTCACGGCCGTCAAAGGGATCGGGCGCTGGACGGCCGAGATGTTCTTGATCTTCGCGCTGGGCCGGCTCGACGTGTTGCCGGTCGGCGACCTCGGCCTGCGCCGCGCCGTGCAGCGCCGCTATGCGCTACCCGATCTCCCGACCCCCGCCTTCCTGATCACCCTCGCCACCCCCTGGCGCCCCTACCGGTCGGTCGCCACCTGGTACCTCTGGCGCAGCCTCGCCGAGGGACCCGTGATCGGTGACCGGTGACCTGTAGTTGCGAGGGCGGAGGTGGGGTTTTGAGTGTTGAGTGTTGAGTGTTGAGTTGGGGTTTGGGACCTGGATGGGGAGAGGCGGACTGTAGGAGCGGGCTCCGCCCCGCGATGGTGGGGCGCGAACCGAGTGCGGACCCTGATCCCTGACCTCCGACCCCTGACCTCTCGCCTTCTGGCGGCCATCGAGCGATTCGGTGCTCCTCGACCGCATCCTGAGGCAGCATCGCGGGACGGAGCCCGCTCCTACAGCCCGGGATGGCGGCCATCAGGGGCCGAGTCCTAATATCGTTGCCGGCGGCCTCCCGACCCCGCGTCTGTAGGAGCGGGCTCTGTCCCGCGATATCGCCTCAGGATGTGGTTGGGCAACGCCGGATCGTTGGGCGGCTACGAGCGGCAGTGGATTCGGCGCCGCCCTCTAGAGAGGGGCGGCGAGGGGGTCCAGGCGTGGGCGCCAGGCGTGGAGCACGCCAACGAAGGTGGCCAGGTCGAACGGCTTCAGCAGCACGACGGGCTGGCCCATGGCGGCGCATTCCTGGCGGCTGAGGTCCTGCCCGGTGAGGGCGAGCGCCGGCAGGCCATAGCTCGCCGCCTGGTCGATGGCGTGGCGGCCGCGGTCGCCCGGCCAGACAAAGCAGTCGAGATCGGCGATCACGGCCTGGTATGTGGGCGGCCCGGCTTCTTCGAGCTCGGCGACGTCCCAGCCTTCCAGGGTCAGGATCAAGCGCACCAGCAGCCGCAGGCTGCTGCTTTCGACCAGCACCAGGCACCGGGGCCGCTGGGGCGAGGGGGCCATAGTGGGGACCGTATAAGAGTCGGCGGAGGATTCGTCTTGTGGTGAGCGGCCGGTCGGGCCGGAAAGGAACCCAGAACGACTTAAGACGTCGATGGTCGTTACCTCGCATCCAGACTTCGCCGCGCGCCGCCCCGTCCTGGGCGCGTGGCGAGAGATCTTCCTGTTCGAGCAGCGCTGCTCGCGGCAGGGGCGGCCCGAGGTAGGGCCACCGCTGGTTTGGCGCGCTTCTTTAGCATACTGCGAAAAGGTCTTTTTGCGATGTATCCGGGGGACAAAGATATCACAAAGAAGTCACGAAAGGCCGGCCGCGCGGGCGGGACTGCCCGCCGCGGCCGGGGCGGATCAGGCCGGCATCGTGTAGCCGAAGCCGGGGCGTGTCAGCAGGTAGCGCGGGGTCGCGGGGTCGGCCTCGATTTTCTGGCGCAGGCGGGCAATATAGACTCGCAGTTGGTGGAGCTCGCCCCGCCACTCGGGGCCCCAGACCTGTTCCAGGAGCATTTCATGGGTCAGCACCTTGCCGCGATGCGTGGCCAGCAGGGCCAGCAGCCGGTACTCGGTGGGGGTCAGGAGCACTTCGTCCGCCGCGCGATAGACCCGGCGTTGCGTGAGATCGACGGTCAGCTCCTCGGCGATGACGATGGTGGCCGGCAGGGGGACCTCGACCGGGCGCCCGCGGCGCAGCAGGGCACGCACCCGGGCGGCCAACTCGTCGGCGCCGAAGGGCTTGAGCAGGTAGTCGTCGGCGCCGGCGTCGAGGCCTTGCACGATATCGGCCTCGGCCGCGCGCGCGGTGAGCATCAAGATCGGCACCTGGGAGCGGAGGCGGATCTTCTGGGCGACGGTAAAGCCGTCCATTTCGGGCATCATGACGTCCAGCACGACCAGGTCGACCGGCTCCTGCATGGCCAGGTCGAGCGCCTGGCGCCCGTCGGCGGCCGTAATGGCCCGATACCCTTCCAGCTCCAGCGTGCGCCGCACGAGCTTCAGCATGCGCGCGTCGTCTTCGGCGATCAGGATCGTGGCCGGTTTGAGCATCGGGCTCTCCTTCACTCGCTGACAGGCAGCCGGACGGTGAACGTCGCGCCGGCGCCGAGGGTGCTCTGGACCTCGATGCGCCCCCCATGGGCGTCGAGGATGCGCCGCGTGATCGCCAGGCCGAGCCCGGTGCCGCCGACGGTGCGCGTCAGGCGGGAGTCGACGCGATGGAACGGCTCGAAAATCCGCCCGAGGTGGTCCGCCGGGATGCCCGGCCCGGTATCCGCGATGGCGATCACCACTTCCCCGTCATCCTCCAGGGCGCGGACGGTGATATGCCCGCCGGGCGGCGTGTATTTGGCCGCATTATCCAGCAGGTTCGCGAACACCTGGCGCAGGCGCCGGCGATCGGCCTGCACGCCCGCTAATCGCTCGGGGACGTCCAGGGTGATCTGTTGCTTGCGGCTCGTCAGGCGCGGCCGGAAGCCGGTCACTTCTTCGCGGAGCAGGGGGGCCATGTCGATCAGCTCGCATTCCATGCTCAGCAGCGCCGCCTCCAGGCGGGACATATTCAGCAGGTTGGCGACCAGCTCGGCCAGCCGGTCGCTCGCCTCCTCGATATCGTGCAAGAACTCGGTTTGTTCGTCGCGGCTCAGCTTCTCGCCATAGCGCAACATGGTGCTGGCGAAGCCCTTGATCGCCGCGAGCGGGGTGCGCAGCTCGTGGGACACGGTCGCCAACAGCTCCGATTTGAGCTGGTCGGCTTCCCGCGCGGCCTGGGCCTGGGCGGCTTCCGCTTCCAGCTGCTCGCGCTCGGTCAGGTCGCGGACGATCACCAGGAAGCCGGTGACCCGGCCGCGCTCGTCGTGGACCTCGGCGGGCGTCATCCCGGCATGGAAATACGTGCCGTCCTGCCGGCGGAGGGTGACCACCACTTCGCGGCCTGGGGGACAGCGGCCGCTCATGATGCGGTGCAGGTCGGCGATGGAGCGTTCCTCGTCGTCGTCCGGCCAGTAGGGATGGGGCGGCAGGTGGCCGTCGAGCTCCGGATGCCCGTAGCCCACCATCGCGCAGAAGGCCTGGTTGGCCAGCATATGCCGGCCTTCCGTGTCGACCACGGCCAGGCCCTCGGTCATCGAGTCGATCAGCGACTCGGAGAAGCGATGGGCCGCCAGCATGGCGTCGTAGAGGTCGGCCTTATCGAGCGCGATGGCCGCCTGGCTGGCGAGGGGCGCGAGGGCCGCTTCGTCGCCGGGCTGCAGGTTCGCGCCGAGGATGATCAGCAGGCCCAGCAGCCGGTCGCGGGCGATGAGCGGCGCGACCACGCCCTGGCTGACACCCAGGGCCTCGCCGAGCGCCGCGATCATGTCGCCGTCCGCCGCGGGGTAGCAGGCGGCCAGGGCGGGCCCGACATCGTCCCAGAATTGAACCTCGCGGCTGCGGATGGCCGCGCTGATCGCCGGCACGCCCATGATGGGCAACCGATCGGGGACCGGGAGCTCCGCGCGCACGGCGGCGACGCGGTTGGCGTCGCGCGTGGTAAAGGAATGGGCGACCACGCGCAGGCTGTCGCCCGTCTCCTCCACGGCCGTCACCACGGCATGCAGCCCCAGGCTGCGCAGGCCGGCGAAGGTTTGGGCATAGACTTCGTCGGGGTGGCGGGCGGCCTGGACCTGCACGCTCACGTTGTTCAGTGCGTGGAGCCGCTCGCTGAGCCGGCGCACGGCCGCCAGGTGCTCCCGGGTCTCTTCGTAGAGCCGGGCGGTGGTCAGCGCTGAGGCGACCTGGGCGGCGAGGTGGCGCAGGAGGTCGGGCGTCAGCGGCAACCAGTTCGGCATATGCAGGATATTGGCGAAGCCCAGCACGCCCAATAGCCAACCGCGGTAGAGCACCGGCACCAGGATCGCCGAGTCGATGCCCTGGCTCCGCCAGGTCTGATCGCTTGGCTGGGGCACGGCATTATCGCCGGCCGCCCAGTAAATGAGATCCCCTTTCAGAATCGCCGGCAACAGGTCGGGCCAGTCGATCTGCGGATTCCAGACGCCGCGCAGGTCCGGGGCGCCCGGGCTATTGTGCCCATGGCGCACCACGGCGGTGCTCAGGTCGCTGCTGTAGACGGCAAAGTAGCAGCTCTCACAGGGGATCAGGCGGGCGGCCGTCGCGACCAGTTGGGCCTGCACCTCGTCGTCGCTGTGGGCCAGCAGGAGGGCCTCGATGATCCCGTTGAAGGTAGCCTGGAACGCGGCTTCATGGCGGGACCGCTCCAGCATGCGCGCGTTGGTGATGGCCAGCGCGGCCTGGCGGGCGAACATCTCCAGCAGGCGGACATCGGCGGGCGTGAACTGCCGGCCGCTCGTCGTCGACAGGACGCCGATCGACCCGATCGGGCCGAAGGGGCCGGTCAGCGGTTGGACCAGCGCCGCGCGGATGCCGGGCGCGGGCGAGCCGGTGCCGCTGGCGGCGGTCCAGAACAGTGGCTCCCCGGTCAGGACCACCCGGGCGGCCATGCTCGTGTCGGCGGTATGCACCCGGTTGAGCAGCGGCGCCATCTCGGCGCCGCTCGCGACGAGGGTGCGCACCGATCGGCCATCGGGTTCCAACAGATTGATGGCCACCCCGTCCGAGATAAACAGGTCCCGCGCCCGGTCGGCGATCAGCTGCAAGACGTCCGGCTCGCTCAGGTGGCTGTTGAGGGCCGCGCTGATCTCGCTGACGGCCTCCGCGGCTTCGAGCTGTGTGCGTTGGGCGTGCAGCCGGGTGTGGAGCTCGGCGTTGGCCAACCGGGCGCCGAGCTGCTGGGCATAGATCTGGGCCAGCGCGAAGGCGGGGGCGGGCGGGGCGGCGGCGGGGTCGGGGTACAACAACAGGATGGCGCCCGGGTATTCGTCCAGCGGCAGCGCCAGGCGCCAGATGGTGTGCAGGCCGCTTGCCTGGAGGGCCGCGCCGGCCGGGCTGGCGAGATCGGCCGCGTGCAGGATCGCCTCGCCCTGGCCGAGCGTCCCGGCGGGCCAGCCGGCCGGCATGGTGGGCGGCAGGTCGCGGGCCACCCAGACATGCTCGTGGCCGCCGGCCGCGGGGCGCAGGATGGCCACGGCGGCGCCGAAAAGCTGGCCCAGGTCGGCCAGGGCCGCCCAGACCAGCACTTGCGGGTCCTCCGTCGCCGGCAGGGCGGCCAGCGCCGCGCAGAGGGCGGGGAGCGTCGGCCCTGGCCGGGGGGGCGCACTCGCTTCGACTAACACAGGTTTCGCCATTAGCCCGCATTATAACAACGCCGGCGCCCCGGCGCAAGCGGCGGCGCGGGATGCCGGGCCGGCAGGCATGTGCTATAATGCCGTGTGTTCCGCGCCGGGCGGGGCGCCCGGTTGGGCCGGGCCGCCCCCGCACTTTAATCCGATGGCGAGGGAAAGGATCGGCCGATGCGCATCCTGCATGAACCGCAAGTGTTTCTGATCGCCCGCCAGCACTTTGATGCCCCCACTGTCGACCGCTTTATGGCCGGCGAGGGGCTGGCCTGGGAGACCGATGCGGCCTCCGCGGCCGAGAAAGTCGTCGAGGTCGGCGGCCGCGTCTGCTACATGTCCTTCGGCAAGGGCCGCAAGACCAACCAGGAGTATATCCACAACATCCTGGAGGCCAAGCACGGCAGCGTGATCGAGCACGCCACCTGGACCCTGCTGATCACCGGCGTCTCGCGGAGCCTGACCCATGAGCTGATCCGCCACCGGGCGGGATTCAGCTATTGCCTGACCGGCGATACGCTGATTTACAGCGATCACCGTTGGAGTGGTAAGCGTAACGGCGTGAAGAAACGCCGCCTGGCCGACATCTTTGCCATGACCCAGACCTCGCATGGGCGCTCCCGGCTAAAGCTGCTCCGCCTGCGTTGCATGGACGACAAGACCCGCACTTTTACGACAGGAGCCGTTGCAGCCGTTATTTATTCCGGGGTGAAGCCGGTCTTCCGCGTCGAGTTGGAGGACGGCAAAACCATTACCTGCTCCCGCGATCATCGCTTCCTCACAGAAGCCGGGTGGAAACCGCTACATGAAATCGTCGGCAGCCTTACCCTCTCGCCCGGCGGACTGGCTATGACCGAAACCCTGGCGACTCCTATTGCGGTGAATGGGATGGCGGCGTATAAAGATCGCGCCTGGCTACAGGAACAATATATTATCCAAAACCTGGATCAAGAAACCATCGCCGAACTCGCCGGAGTCTCGCCCCACACGATTCGCGTATGGGTGCGCAAACATAACTTGCAAAAGCCAATGGGATCATGGGCCAGAGGCCGAGTGCCCTGGAACAAAGGCAAGCAATACTCTGCCGGGTGGCACCACAGCGAGGAGACAAAAGCGCTGCTCTCACAGATGAAACAGGCGGAGAAAAACCCTCAATGGCGAAGTGGTATTACGCCACAGGCGATTGTATTGCGCCGCCCCATGAAGGAGTTGCGCCCGTTGGTCCATCAACGGGATGGCTACACCTGCCGATTGTGCCAGGCAGTGGGGGGAGAATTAACCGTCCACCATGTATTACCCATCTGGATGCGCCTGGATCTGCGTGCGGACATGGATAACCTGGTGACTTTATGCGAAGAGTGCCACTACAAAGTAAACGGTCACGAGGCTGAGTATGCCGACCAGTTCGGGGCACCACCCGAAGCGGTGGCCGAATTGAAGCAGCGGGAGTCCCCGCGCGGCAAGCGAACGGTGACGTGCAAATTCATCCGTATCAAAAGCGTGACCTACATGGAGGAACAAGATACCTACGATATTGCGATGGCGGGGAATAATCATAACTTCGTCGCCAACGGCATTCTCACACATAACAGCCAATTGAGTCAACGGTATGTGGACGAGACGACGGCCGACTTTGTGGAGCCGGAAGCGATCGCCGCGAGCCCGGAGGCGCACGCCGTGTTCGAGCGGGCCGCGGCCGCCGCCCAGCAGGCCTACGTCGAGCTCGTGGCGCTGCTCGACCAGCAATTTGCCGGCGTGGCCAACAAGACCCTGCGGCGCAAGATGGCCCGGCAGGCGGCGCGCGCCGTCTTGCCGAACGCCACCGAGACCAAGATCGTGGTCACGGCCAACGCCCGCTCCTGGCGGCATTTCATTGAGATGCGGGCCAGCCCATACTCCGAGCCCGAGATCCGCCGGCTGGCGATCATGATCTTGCGTCTGTTGCAGGGCGAGGCGCCGAATTTGTTTGGCGATTACGAGATCGTGCCGGCCGAGGATGGGAGCGAGGTCGCCGTGACGGCGCACGGCAAAGTCTAGCGGCCGCTGTCGCCGGCGGCGGACGGATGGCGCCGGCCGTGCTCGGTCCAGGCCGTCCAGAGCAGCGCGCGGGCGGCGGCCATCGTCGGCGCGGTGCGCAGGGCCAGGCAGCGGCGGCCGTCGAACCAGGAGACGAAGAAGCGGGCCTCCGGGGCGGCGAGATCGTTCCAGCCCGGCCGTTGGGGGTCGACATGCTGGACGCCCAGGTAGGCCAGGAAGCCCGCCGCGGGCAGACTCAGCGTGCCGAGGCGCCGGCTGCGCGCCCAGCCGACCCGGCCCGCCGCGACATAGGCCGCTGGGTCCGCGTCCCAGGCCGGATTATAGGCGGGGCCCCAGCGGATGGCCTGCTCGAAATCGTCACGCTGCATAGCGTCTATTATATCCCATATAACCTGAAATACTAGATGGGATGCCGATGGGTGAGTCGACGCCGCCGTCCCCGGCCGGGGGCGACACCAAGACGACGTTACGGGCTACGCTGCAGGCCTTGCTGAGCAATGTCCGCCTGGTGACGGCGGCCCGCTGCGTGGCGCTGGCCGTCCCGACCGGGAGTGCGGGCCAGATGCGGCTCGCCCAGGTGGTCGGCCCGGGGCTGACGCCGGGCAGCGCGCTGGATCCCGAGACGGTGCCCGGGATGCGGGTGCTGCCGCTGCCGCCGCCGGGCGAGGGGGTGCCCGCGCCGAGCGCCGTGCTCCTGGTGCAGCGCGGCCTGATCAGCAATGAGCCGGGCTCCGCGCTCGCCTCGTGCCTGTTGGCGCTGGCCGCGGTGGTCCACAGTGCGCAGGCGGTGGAAAGAGACCGGCGGGCGGCCGGGCCCGCGGCCCCCGCGCCCGCCCCCGCGGCGGATCTCCCGGCGGCCGGGATCGCGCGCCCGCGCCCCGGCCTGGAGCGGCTGTTTCAGCAGTTGCCGGCCGGGATCGTCGCCCTCAGCCCGCCGGATTTTCGGGTGCGGGAAGTGAACCGCGCTTATCTGCAATTCCTGGACGAGCCGTTCCGCAGTGGGAGTCGCGATCTGCATGGGCTCCCCCTCGCCGCGTTTCTGCCTCAGGCGGCCGAGAGCGGCGTGCTTGCCCTGGTGGAGCGCGCGGCCGCCAGTGGCGCGCCGGTCCAGGTCGCCGAGTTCGCGTATCCGGGCTTCAGCCGAGGCGTGACGTATTGGGACTGGAGCCTGGTGCCGCTCCAGGAAACCCCCGGCGGCCCGGTCACCGAAGTGGTGTGGCTGGCCGTGGAACGCACGAGCCAGGTGCTGGCGCAGCAACGCCTGGCCGCCGCGTTGGATCGCGCCCGGCAGCAGGCTGCCGAGCTCGACGCGGTGATCCAGCAGATGGCCGCAGACGCGACCAGGGCCCGCGCACTGGAAGCCCAGAGCGTGACGCTGAACGCGGCGCGCGTGCCGCTCCAGGACGCCATCCCCCAGGCCGTGGCGGAGGTCCAGGGCCTGGCCGCGGCCCGCGGCGTGACCGTCTTGCACCAGGTGCCGGACCATCTGCCGGCGGTCTGGGGCGACGAAGAGCGGCTGCACCAGGTGTTGATTAACCTGCTGTCGAACGCGATCCAGTTCACCCCGGCCGGCGGCACAGTGATCGTGCGCGCCAGCGTGAGCGCGCTACCGGCCGCCGCGTCCGCCACCCAGCCCGACTCGGCCTTCGTGCCGCAGGACGGCGAGAGCGTGGTCGTCACGGTGCAAGATACCGGTGTGGGCCTGCCGGCCGAGCAGCTGGAGCGGGTCTGGGATCGCTTCGACCCGGCCGATTCGACTACCCGCCGCTATGGGGGCCCCAGCCGGGGCCTGGCGATCGTCAGGCACCTGGTGGATCTCCATGGCGGCCAGGTCTGGGCGACCAGTGCCGGCGCCGGTAGAGGTAGCACTTTCCATTTCCGGCTGCCGCTGGCGCCGCCCCCCGCTGTCGGGGGGCCGGCGCCCGACGCGCGCGATCCGGCGTCTGGCGCCGATCGCCCGCCCCGCGGCGCCGCCGGCGCCCGGCCGCTGGTCCTGGTGATCGAAGATAACCGCGACCTGGCCGCGATTATCGGGACCATGCTCGACGCGGAGGGCTATCGGGTGGAGCTGGCCCGCGCCGGCCCGCGCAGCCTGGCGCACGCGATCCAGCTGCAGCCGGCCGCGATTCTCCTCGACGTCGTCTTGTCGCAGGCCCACGGCTGGGAAGTGCTCCAACAGCTGGGGCACACGCCGGCCACGCGGGCGATCCCGATCATCATGGTCGCGATCCTGGAATACCAGCGGCTCGGGATGCTGCTGGGCGCGACGGAATACCTGGTCCCGCCGTTCGACCGCGATCGTCTGGTCAGAGA
>DATGEF010000322.1:0-13409 GCA_035310405.1 Chloroflexia bacterium
GGACGTGTGGTTGAGCACGAGGTCGCTCAAGACCCGGATGCCGCGCTGATGGGCGGCGGCCAGCAAGGCTTCGAAGTCGGCGAGCGTGCCGTAGTCGGGGTGGATCGTGTAGTAATCGGCGATATCATAACCGTCGTCGCGGAGGGGGGACGGGTAGAAGGGCAACAGCCAGAGGCAGGTAATGCCCAGGGCTTGCAGATAATCGAGCTTCGCGATCAGCCCGCGAAAGTCGCCGATCCCATTCCCGTCGCCGTCAAAAAAGGCCTTAACGTGCAACTCATAGATAATCGCGTCTTTGTACCAATCATGGTCGCTCATGGGGGGGTCCTTCCGCTGCTCAGGTACGTCACCACGGCGCCGCAGGGGCGGCGCCGCCCAACCCAGGCGGGTTATAGGGAGGCCGGGGCGGCAAAAATCGTACCACCAGGTACCAGGGACGGCACATTCCCTGCTGTACAGGGCGCCGCACTATCCCGGATGGGTCCGCGAAAGGAGCCTGGTGCAGTATGGAAGCAAACCCCGCAGAAAAGCCGCTGAAAATCTTAATGGTGGCCGCTGAAGTCGCGCCCTTTATGGTCGTGGGCGGCCTCGCCTTTGTCGCCAGCGCCTTGCCCCGGGCGCTGCACCAGCTGGGGCACGACGTGCGCGTGGTCATGCCCCGCTATGCCGGCGTGGATGCGGCCCGGCAGCCGCT
This sequence comes from Chloroflexia bacterium, assembly GCA_035310405.1. Lineage (GTDB taxonomy): Bacteria > Chloroflexota > Chloroflexia > QHBQ01 > JAICKM01 > JAICKM01. The sequence continues at coordinate 695 of DATGEF010000322.1, forward strand.
GACCCGGCGGGTCCGCGATCTGCGTGTGCCGTATGGGGCGACGGCGCGCCGCGTGGATGTGTGGGAAGCCGCGCTCGCCCCCGACACCCCCGCGCCCGTCTATCTCGTCGACCACCCCCCGTCTTTCGACCGGCCCGAGGTCTACGAATACCCGGACGACGCGCGGCGCTTCCTGCTGTTCAGCCGCGCCGCCCTGGAAATGCTGCCGGCCCTCGACTGGTGGCCGGACATCGTGCATTGCAATGACTGGCATACGGGCCTGATCCCGAACTGGTTACCCACGCTTTATCATGATCGGCCCGCGTACGCGCGCCTGACCTCCGTGTTCACGATCCACAACCTGTTTCATCAGGGGACGGCCCCGCTGGCGACGCTCCGGGCGGCCGGGCTGGCCGCGGCGGGACCGACGCCGATCGAAGTGGCCGCCTTTCCGGGCGAGATGAATTTCCTGGCCCGGGGCCTGCAATACGCCGCCGCGATCACGACGGTGAGCCCGCAATATGCCCGGGAGATTCTCACGCCCCAGTATGGGGAGGGGCTGGACCCGCTCTTGCGCCAGCGGCAGGCGGCGCTGTTCGGCATCCTCAATGGGATCGATATGCAGGGGCGGGACCCGGCGACCAGCCCCTATCTGCCGGCGCACTTTGACGCCACCCACCTGGAGCGCCGCGCCGCCAACAAACAGGCCTTCCAGCGGGAGGTCGGGCTGCCCGAGCGCGGCACGGTGCCGTTGCTGGCGGCCAGTTCGCGCCTGATGCCGCAGAAGGGCTTCGATATTATGGTGCCGGCCCTGGAGCGCCTGTTAGGGCAGCAAGATGTGCAGTTCGTCATGGCGGGCAGCGGCAAGGCCGAGTACGTGGCCTTGCTGGAGGCCTTGCAGGCGCGCTTCCCGGCGCGGATGGCCTATTGCCCCAACCCCGACCCGGGCCTGATCGAGCGTCTCTATGCGGGTAGCGATATCTACTTGATGCCGTCGCGGTTTGAGCCCTGTGGGCTCGGCCAGATGTTCGCCATGCGCTACGGCAGCGTGCCGGTCGTGCATTGGACCGGCGGCCTGGTCGATACCGTGCAGGACTATGATGACGCCAGCGGGGCCGGCAACGGCTTCGTCTTTACCGAGTACACCGCGGCGGCTCTCCAGAGGGCCGTCACCCGGGCGTTGCGCGTCTATGCCGACCGGCCGGCCTGGGACGCATTGATCCGGCACGATCTCGGGCTCGACTGGAGCTGGGATCGATCCGCGCGGCGCTACGTCGAGATCTACCGGCGCGCCCGCACGCTGTAGCCTCGCCGCGTCCGCCGCCCCGGCCCGTTTCAGGGCCGGGGCGGCGGGATTCGGCCCCGCCGCGTGCTACCGCGGTGGCGTCGCGGTCGCCGGCGGGGGCGTGCAGATCTCACACGGCGAGATGGTCGGGGTCGGTGAAGCCACCGGCGTGCAGATCTCGCACGGCGAGAGGGTCGGGGTCGCCGTCACGATGGGCGGCCTCGGCACCGGCGTGTGCGTCGGCACTACCACTGTCGAGGTCGGGGGCTCCGTGCCGCTCGGCTTGGGCGCCGGGGTGCGTGGGGGGCCCGCCGTCTCGGTCGCGGCGACAGTGGGCTGCGCACTGGGCTCCGGCGTCCCGCCGCAGCCCCCGGCGCCGCGATAGCGCCAGTCGTAGTAATGCTGGCCGATATTGGCCATCTCAACCTGGAAGCCGGGCACGTTCGTGGGCACATAGGTCAGCGCGCGCCGCTCGTACATCTGCAGCAGCACGTCGGTGAACTGCCCGCGGATCAGCGCCCGGGTCCAGTAGGCCTCGCTGATCGGCCGGCCACTGGCGTAGAACCAGGGGTTGATCAGCTGCTGAGTCGTGATCGTCCCATTCTCGGAGACCGGGCCGGTCTGGTTCAAGAAGGTCCAGAAGACCTGCGGGATGTTATGCTTGGTGGTCGAATCGAAGTAGGCAATATGGGTAGTCGCCATCGCGCGCGCCGGGTCGTTGCCGACCGTGCCCGCATGGTCGATGGTGGCCGTGACCGCCTGCCCCATGCGGCTGTCCGCGAAATGGTCGCCCAGGGTTGTGTTGCTGACATGCTGGAGGGCCGCGTAGGTCGGCGCATTGGTGTCGCCCGGATCGCCGGTGGCGGGGATACAGGCCGCGTAGCGCGTGACGTATTGGGCCGCCCCCACTTGCATGCGCCCGGAGATCAGCTCGACCGTCAGCAGCCCGTTGGTGACGTAGAAGGGATCATGCGGATTGGCCTGCGGGTTGTTCAGCTCCATGCGGCTCTTGTCGAAGTACTGGACCAGCCGGTAGCCGCCGGGCGACTCGGCATTCGGCTCCAGCAGGCCGGGGCTATTGGGCGCCGGCCCCCAAAACCAGGTGCGCACGACCGTGTGATTAGCCACGGGCAAATCGGTCCGCTGCCAGACCTGCTGGAACGCAGGATCGGCAAAGCCGGTCATGCCCTGATCGGCCTGGGCCCGGCTCAGGCCCAGCAGCAGCAGGGGCAGGCTCAGCAAGGCCAGCACGCCCGGGGCGCGTCGCTGTAGAGTGATCATCGTCATACCTCCTTCTGATCACTAAGGGCGGCTTTGCCAGTGGTGAACGCGTTGGGGCCGGCGGAGCTTTCAGGGCCCCGGCCAGCGGCACAACGTACCAGCCGCCTGAGAGATCAGGGATAAGCAAATTCTGTACCCAGTCGCCGGAGGCCGGGCGGCGGTATGGATCGGGCCCCGGGGGAGCGTCCCCGGGGCCCGATCCATGGCGGCTAGTCCCTGAGCAGGGCGGCTACTTCGTGAGCTGCAGGTAGTCCGGCCGGTGGGTCACCGGGAGCCGGAAGCCGGCGGTCCAGGCCGGGGGCGCCGGGCGCGCGGGGGCGTCGAGCCGCTGTTGCCATTGCTGGTCGGTCAGGCGAACGGGCGGGAACCCGGGCTCGACAAAATCGTAGTAGGTAAAGGCGGGGCCGACGTACATCGTGGGCCCTTCGTCGGTATCGGCGATCAGGATGGTCGCGGCCACCGGCCCGGTGCCGACGTGCAGGACGCCCGGCGGCGTGAGGCCGCTCCCCGGGTCGGTGTTAGGGTTGGTCGCCACGTCGGCAATCAGCGCGGGCGTGGTCTCCTGCCAGGGGAAGAGGGTCGGGTACCAGCCGCTCCAGGTCTCTTTTTGTACGGTGACGCACCCCTGCTTCATCGACGTCACCTGGTGGATTGTCGTGCTCTTGAGGAACGTCTCCTCATCCTGGCTGAACGGCTCCAGGCGGAGCTCTTTCTCGGCCAGGGTCTGCAACTGGGCGGTCACCGCCGCGAGATTGGCGAAGTAGGTCAGGGCGGTCACGCGCACCTCGCGGGCGTCGCCGCTGACATCGCCGCCCTGCAGGTTGGCGAGGGTGTCCTGCCCGGCCTGGGCGTAGGCGTGCAGGGCGGCATAGAAGGCTGGATAGGGCTCGACGTAGCCCGCCGGATAGGAGCAGAGCGCCTCGGCGATAGTGACGAACTTGGCGTAGAGGATGTTATCGTGGCGCAGTTGGGCCCAGGAGGCGAGCTGGGTCTCCAGCATCTTGTCGGCCCAGGCGGCGGTGCGCAAGGCCTGCGGGTAGTGCAGGCCGGTGGTGTCGGCGCCGAGCGGCCGGAGCGCGCCCAGCCAGCGGTTGTAGGCGCTGCCGGTCCAGAAGTCCGGGGCATAGTGGTCCACGGCGGCGCGCAAGGTATCCAGGTTGGCGCGGTAGCCATAGCGGGCCAGCTCGGGCGCCAGGTGCGTGGCGGCGCGGTCGTTGCCCAGCGCATACATCACGTCCAGCGGGCTGGGCAGGGGCCGGGGGACCTTCCGGCCGTCGACCAGCAGCCGATCGAAGGCCAGGTTGGTCATCAGATCGGAGTCGAGTACGAAGCGCTGGCCGAAGAGCAGAAAGCTGATCGGCCGGGGGGTGGGCTGGGCGCGGGCCGGGTCGGATAGCAGGATCTGGCTGGTGATGCGTTGCTGGCCATAATCCCGGGTGGTGAGCAGGCGCAGCCAGGCGGCCGTATCGGATTGGCGGAGGATCACGCCGGGGGCCGGCAGCGCGGCGTCGGCGCTGAAGCGGTCGAGATCCGGCAGGGTGGTGTTATCGCTGGCGCCGACGAACGTCCGCAAGAGGGTGTCGACATCCTGCCAGGTGGCCCGCACCCCCGCCTGGGCGACGGCATTACGCAGCAAGACGGCCGCGGCCAGCTGGGCCACGTCGAGCGTGGGCCGGCCGGCCGGATCGTAGTCTACGAGGCGGAGATCGACCTGGCCCAACCAGGTCAGGGCCTGGAAGTAGCGGCCCAGGGCCGGGGTGGTGGCATAGTGGCCGCGCGGCGCGAAGACCGTGAAGTCGACCGTATGGGGCGCGCCGAAGAGGGTGACGCGGCCGACGCCCTGGGCGGCGCGCGCCTGCTCTCGGTAGGTGGCAATGGCCGGCGGCCAGGCGGCCGGCGGGGCATCGTCGGCCAGCAGGGCGAGCGGGACGCCCAGATAGGTATCGAGATCGGCGTAGAGGCCGGCGAGCTGCGGGTCGGCGTTGGCCGCGGCGTCCGTTTGCAGGCGCTGACGGGCGCCACTCAACAGATGGGTCAGCTGGTCGGGCAGAACCCTGGTTTCGAGGTGGACGAGCAGGTCATCATAGGTCTGGTGGACGGCCTGCAGCAGCGAATCGGTCGTGATCAGGACCGGGAGGTCTTTCTGATAGATATAGGCGTAGGCCGTGCTGAAATCGGTGAAGGCCAGCCGATCGCTGACGACAAAGCCGTTCGCGCGTAAGCGGTCCAGCTCCGCGGGCGTGAGCTGCAGGGTGTGGTCGACGAGGGGAAAGTATTTCGCCGCGTCCGGCGTAAACCCCACCTGGGCCAGATAGGCGCGGGGCGCGCCGGGCGGGGAGTTGGCCCCGCCGGGGCCGGCGGCCGGGTCGACCGGCGGGGGCGGCTGGTCGGTACAGCCGACCAGGCCGACGATCAGCAGGCCGGCGCAGAGCCGGCGCCAGGCAAGGGGAGTGGAGGGACGCGCCATCGCTGATTCTCCTTCGCAGTAGTTGGCCCGCAGGCCCGTAGCTGGTCGATCCTTCCCAGATTCTACACCGGGGCCGACTCCATATATCGCTGTCTAGTTCAGGATAGCACCGGAGGGCGGGCCAGGGGATGCGTAGTTTTGCGTGTTTAGGGCACGCGGCCGCCGGGTAGGATTACCTACTGATCCTAGCGCGCGGCGCGCCGGCCCCCCGGAGCAGCAGGGCCAGGCCAGGCCGCCCCGGGAAGCAGACGGCCCGCCCCGGGCGGCGCGGGCAGCGGCGGCAGGGTGGGCGCGGGCGTGCCAGCCGGCGGGGGCTCCGGCCAGGGGGGAAGCGTGGACCGCGTCAGGCCGCGCTCACTGGCCCAGACGCCGAGCGCGAAGGCGGCCCAGAGCAGCAGCAGCAGCAGCAACAGGGCGCCCAGCCGGATCAGCCAGACCGGGCGGTGCCCCGGCGGCCCGTCCGGGGAATGATCGTCGTTTGCCGCGCTTCCAGGCTCCATCACGGGCCTATTATAGCAGACCCGGGGGGGCCCGTGCAGGCGTCGCCGGGGGGCGCATCCCCGCCTCCAGGCCCTTGACAGGCCGGCCCGGCTTTCCGTATAATAAGCACGTTACTGCGGAGGTGGCGGAATTGGCAGACGCGCTAGGTTGAGGGCCTAGTGACCGTTAAGGTCGTATGGGTTCAAGTCCCATCCCCCGCACCCGTTGCTGGAGCCTTAGCTCAGCTGGCTAGAGCAATCGGCTTACATCCGATAGGTCACAGGTTCGAACCCTGTAGGCTCCACTAAGCGCCCCGGCCCGATCTGCTCAGGTAGCTCAGTTGGTAGAGCATGCGACTGAAAATCGCAGGGTCATCAGTTCAAGTCTGATCCTGAGCACCCTCAATTAAGCCTTATACAAGGCGAAAACAGCGGCCTGATCACCAACGATCGGGCCGCTGTTTTCGGTTTGACAGCCCAGGCAATCAGGTCCATTTTGACAGACACAATCTGTCCGGACCACCCCTGAACCAGCTGCAATTTAAGTACCCGGGTGCGGGCCAACCGGTCACCGATCTCGTTGCCCAACTCGACCTGGCCGCCTTCTACGCCCGCGATCCGGTTCTCTCCGACAAGCCGCTAGGGCACCGGCTGTGTTTTTGGCCGCACCTCAAAAGCCGTCTCCGATCTGAAGAAGCAGGTGTCGAACTCCACGAAGAAGTTGACCTGCCCCAGCAGGAGGGGCACAGCATCCGTGTGCGTCCACGCGAACGCTAGCCAGACAGGGCTGAAGTGCGCTACTCTGGCTCCTATTATGATCCCCCGGGTTTCGTAGCCTGCCAGATTCCCGGATAGCTGGAGCGAAACCCCTTGATCTTGCCAGACGGCGCCGAGGCCAAGCCCCACGCTGTAGGGCAACACATTGACATCAGCTCCTGTGTCCAGCAGCCCCGACACATCCAGCGATCGGCCCCGGTAGGTGAGCGTGAGTGGTAGCTGCGGGCGCAGGGCGGCATCGCCGCGAGCATTCGTGACGGGCAGGAATGGGAAACGCCGACCGTCAACTAGCACGGCGCTGCTCGTTCTCTTCCAGCATCTTCAATAGCGCGTCCGCAGCGGCCGGGGCATCGTAGGGGGACCAGACCTCGTAAAGCGTCCCCGGTGGCAGCAACGCGTCCTCTTCTCGGGCTAGCTCGCCCACCAGGAATTGCATGGCCCGCAGCTTATCGGCGTGATCGAGCTTGTGCAGCGCGGACAACAGTTCATTCGACAGCATTAGCTTCAACCTTTCTGCGCGGCCCGACTGGCCACGATTCACCTGTGAATCAAGTCTACGCTATTTTACCGCCTCCAGACAATAAGCCGCCGTCTCGACCATCGCCGTATCCAGCACTCCCTGGCCGAAATCGGCGAAGCGAGAAGAGCACGCCGATTTCGCCAGCCAGCGTGCTCGCCAGCCACTCCAGAAAGTGCCGGTAGGCCGTATCTTCCCGGCGCAGGGTGTTGCGGAGGGCTTTGTCCACTTGGTTACCTCTTTGTCTTGTGTTAGTGAGATGCGGGTTTCCGCCGCAATTCCTCACTTGCCCGTCTCTGGATTTCCACCATCGACTGTTCTGCTACCTCCAAAGTAAGTGATCGAATCTGGTCTCTGGTTCGCGCGAAAGCTTTGAGTTGCCATATTACCTCCGCTTTGAGGTCGATGGACCACTCCTTTGACAGAAGACCGTGATCCTCGTAAAGCTTAAACAGTGCAGGCGGAATATCAAAGGAGAACAGATCCTTTCCACTGCTAGATTGCAAAATGTAACCTTCCTCCTGCGGCACAATGCGCACCATCTGAGATCTATCCAGATCATTGAGATCGAGTCCTGGACTGGCAACCAAGAACACAGGCAATCTCTTGCCCAACACGCCCATTAGGGCGACATGAACATTTCTAACCGCATCAAAAAAAGCGTCCAGCGTATTTGATGCGTTAATCCGTAACGAGCTCCCGAAGTCTGCTTCATCACGATCGGCGATGCCGTGTCTGATAGTGGATCGTAATGATTGCGTGCTCCCAGGACTGCTGTGATTCGGGCTCAAATTAAAATCCGAGTAGTCCAATGACCGTATCGCGGCGATAATTCTAGCCATATATAGAGACTTCTCAAGCGGTATCAAATAAATATCCTGGGCAAAAGCGTATCTTTCAGCGTCACGAGTATATCCTGATGCAGAGAATATGGCGTACTGGTAGTGATAACGCCCTTTCGGGATTGTTCCCGAGAGGGTAGGCGTACAAACCCAGTATTCGCCAACGTCCTTGAATACCCCAACCGCATTACGCACAAGCGGCAATCCGACTGGCTCCTCCAAACACTTCGCCTCTACAAACAGTCGGAGTGGGTGCGAGAACGGGGGTATTACCATAAAATCGGCTACTGCATCAATCTGATGAATCCCTCCCCGTCCTCTCACCTCTAACCCTGAACCTCCAGCATACAGCGTTGGGTCACTGCCCGGCACCAGGACTGTGTCGTAGCCCGAGGCCCTAAGTAGGTACAGTAATGCCTCCTCAAGGAGCATGCCGCGTATTTGTGCAAGGGTCGCCAAGTTCTTTTCCTATTGTCTACCCTGCAAAGGGTGTTAGACTGGCTCTGCCAGTAGATCCGCCTGTAGCTCATGCATGCGTACTTTGACCAACTCGTCCAGCGCCAGGCAGACGACACGCGCGGTCTCGACCGCCTGTGCCGTCCAAAAGTAGCTTATTTCTTGGATGCCACTCTCGGGGCCGCTTTGCGGGCGATCGGCGCACTGGACGATGGGGGCCGATTGCCCCAGGCAGCGTGCGGCGGGAGGCCGTTACGCCATTATTATATAGCAACTGCAATATTCCAGCAGCCCTGCAACAGCCCATCGGGCGCTTGACACTGCCGGGCAAAATATGCTATGATAACGCCGCAAGTGCATTCTGGAGGCGTGGTGTAGCGGCCAAACATGCAGCCCTGTCAAGGCTGAGATCGCGGGTTCGAATCCCGTCGCTTCCGCTCTTACACAGGTGGGTCCCGCCGGGGGGGACCCACCTTTTCGTTGGGCAGCGTGATGCCGTCCCGGTGGTCCCAGAGGGTCGTTTGCCAGTTGTCCTGCGCCGCGGCGGCCGGGATCCAGGGCGGCAGGGTCACCAGTAGATAATGGGCCAGTGCGGCGACATAGGGCTCGTAGCTCGCGCGGAGGGCCGCCAGCTGGGCGGCGACGGCCGGCTCCGGGCCCAGGGGCACGCCGGCCGCCGCCAGCGTCGCATAGAGCTGGGCGAGCTGCGGCGCGGGGAGTCGGTCGGGATCGGGCGGGCGGGGCGGCGTCTGAAAGACCTGGCTCAGGTCGACCGCCACGTGGCGGGCCATGGCGAAGGTGAGCTGGGCCGGCCGGATCTTGGGACCGGAGCCGGCGGCCATCAACAGGGCACAGGAGTCCAGGATCATCGTCAGGGCGCCCAGCCAGGACTGGTTTTCATGCTGCGAGCGGAAGTAGGCCAGCACGGGGTACGAGAGGTGGCTCTCCAGCAGCTCGGCGGCCCACTGCTCCCAATCGCGTAGGAAGTCGCCCATGGCGGCCGCGCCGTCCGCGGCGCCGTTGCGCAGCACAAACTCCTGGGCGGTCGGCGGCGAGCCGGCCCGGGCGTCCAGGAGCGAGATAATCGTCTCGCGGCGGGAAAACGCCCCGTAGAGCACCGGCAGGTAGCCGATCACCAGCCCGAGAAAGGCAAAACCGATCCCCGCTTCGACCACGGCGACGCCTCGGGCCCAGGACGTGCGCGGGATGACATCGCCCAACCCCAGGGTAAAGAAGGTCGTCCCGCTCATGTACAGGTCGGTGCCGAACGTTGGCACGGCCTCCGGCGCGGTCAGCGGCGAGCCGAGGGCCCATTGCAGCAGGGCAAAGCTGAGGATGAGGCCCAGGGCCCAGACGGCCAGCAGCAACAGCAACGATAGGGGCCCGTAGAAGCCGAGATTATTCTCCCGCGCCGGCTCAGGCAGGCGGCGGGCGAGCGCCGACCAGGGGGTCCAGGTCCACCGGTAGAACAGCGTCGTGATGCGCACCCGCCGGGTGATGCGCCGGGGTAAGACAACGGTCTCGAAGGCGTCCAGCAAAATGCCGAACAACAAGAGGAGCCCCAGCCCCCCGCCCAGAATCTGCACACGCCCTCCTATAGCGCAGGCCGCTACGCTGACCCCGCGGCGGCCTCTGTCGTGGTCAAGTCCTTTTCGAAGACGAGCAAGGCGGTACCTTCGTCCGCCGCCCAGCCCGCGGCCGGCAAGCCGACGTCAAGCGCCGGGTGGCGCGGCAGGATCGCGCGGAGGGTGGTATAGCCGCGGGCCGCCGCTACCGCGCCCGCCGCCGCGACGAGCGTGGCGACCCCAGCCGGCTCCGGCACACAGGCCAGGCCGGCGAGCCAGCCCGTGTCCGGGCGGCCCGCATCGGGCAGCAGGGCCACCAGCCCGGGGGGCGGGCCGGGGTGATCCGGCGGCGCGGCGAATAGCTGGCCGGCCGCCAGCTGGCGCGCCCAGCAGCCGGCGTCCCAGGCCTGCAGATGCCAATTATGCGACAGGAGCTCCGCACTGGGCGCCCACCACGGACCGGGTTGCCGGGCCTGCCAGGCGCGATCCGCGTCCAGGCCGGGCCGCAAAGGGTGCAGCGCCGGGGCCGAAGCGCCGGCGGCGGGCTGGGCGGGCGACTCCCAGGGGAACAGCCGCGGGCCGCGGCGGAAGCCGTCCCGCTCGGCCATCTTGTGTACCGGGGTGTTGTCGACGGCGGTGAGGAAGCGGACGACCCGGGCGCCCGTGCGCCGGGCGGCGGCCAGCATATGGCGTTGGAACTGCTGGGCATAGCCCCGGCCGCGCACCGCCGGGTCGATCCGCAGGCCCTCGAAGAAGGCTTCGCCAGGGGTCAGGAGCGTGAGCTTGTCGACGCCGACCACTCGCCCGTCCGCTTCGCCCACGGCGAACAGGCCGGTCGGGTCGGCCAGCCAGCGATCCCAGGCGTCGTCAATATAGTCGCCCCAGCTCCAGGTCTGCCGGCAGAACGCCAGGACGGCCGCCCGATCCGTGGCGCGGGCCGGGCGGATCAGGAGGGGGGACACGCTCATCCGCTCTGGCGGCCGGGGACCTGGTGGCAGTGGCGGCAGCGGGCCTCATAGACCTCGCTCGCGCCGACCATAATCACCGGGTCGTGGTAGGAGGCGGGTTGCCCGTCGATCAGGCGTTGCGTGCGGCTGGCGGCCTGCCCGCAGACGACGCAGATGGCCTGCAGCTTGCTGACCTGCTCGGCCTCGGCCATCAGCATCGGCATGGGGCCGAACGGCTCGGCCCGGAAGTCGAGGTCGAGGCCGGCGACGATCACGCGGACCCCGCCATCGGCCAGTTCGCGGCAGAGATCGACGATCTGCCAGTCGAAGAACTGGACTTCGTCGACGGCGACGACGGTGGCGGTGGGGTCGAGGCCGGCGCGGATCTCGGCGGTATTGCCGACGGCGATGGCCTGGTAGAGCAAACCGTCATGCGAGGCGACCTGCTCGGCGGCGTAGCGGTTGTCGAGGCGCGGCTTGAAGACCTGCACCCGCTGCCGGGCGATCTGGGCGCGTTTGATGCGGCGGATCAGCTCTTCGGTTTTGCCACTGAACATGCTGCCACAAATCACTTCGATGCCGCCGGTCGGTCCGGCCGGGGGCCCGGTATGGGCTGCCAGATGCGGGTGGGTCATGGTCATAAGGGGTATCCTGGAACGCGAAAGGGCGTGGAATAGACGGCGCTGGCCGGGCTACTCCACGCCCCAGAGATCGGTTGCGGTAATCTATTCGTGCGTGGCCGGCGTCTCAAGCAGCGACTCCAGGGTGGCCGGGCGGGGTTCCTGGCGCGCGACTTTGGCCGGCTTGGCGGGGGCCACGGGGGCCGCGGGCTTGGGCGCGGGGGCGGCGGGGCGCTCTTGCGCGCGCTGCATGCGCCGCATAAACCGCTCGACCTGGCCGGCCGTGTCCACGATGCGCTGCTCCCCGGTGAAAAACGGGTGGCAGGCCGAGCACACGTCGGTCCGCAACTGGGTACGGGTCGAGCGCGTGGTCCACGTGTTGCCACAGGCGCAGACGACCGTGGCTTCCTGATATTTCGGGTGAATGTTCGGCTTCAAGGTTCAGCTCCTTCCGGCGTTTATTCGTCGCCCGGGGGGCGGCGGTCCTTGCCGGTCAATCCCCTATGATGGGGGAAACGATTGGGTACTAACGATTGCCTAAAAACGACTGGGTAACCCGGCCTGGGCCTGGGTAAAATACGAATTACGCGACCAGCGGCGCGGGCTCGGTTATGGCGACCACGGCGGGCTCGCCGGCGCGCTGCGGGTAGACGCTGACCCGCTTGCGCTTGTTTTCTTTGGCGTACGGCTCGAACTTCACAAAGCCGTCCGCCGTGGCGAACAACGTATGATCGCGGCCGACGCCGACGTTGGTGCCGGCGTGGATCTTGGTGCCGCGCTGGCGGACGATGATCGCGCCGGAGCGAACCTGCGTGCCATCATAGCACTTCACGCCGAGCATCTTCGGCTGGGAGTCGCGGTTATTGCGTGAACTCCCTACCCCTTTTTTATGGGCCATCTGTGTCTCTCCCTATCTCTGTACGGGGCCGGCCGCGGCGCCCGGCCCCGCGACTATAACGTAATAGCGTTAATGGCCAGCCGCGTCAGGTCTTGCCGGTGGCCCATCTTGCGCCGGTAGCGCTTCTTCGGCTTGTACTTGAAGACGATGATTTTCACGCCCCGATGCTGGTCGACCACAGTCGCCGTCACGTGCGCGCCAGCGATAAGGGGGGTGCCGACCGTCACCTTATCGTCATCGCCGCTGACGAGCAAGACCTCGTGCAGTTCGATCTGCTCGCCGGCCTCGACCGGGAGTTTCTCGACATTCAACTGATCGCCGACAGCCACCTTATATTGATGGCCTCCGGTTTTAACGATTGCGTACACCCTATCCTCCCCTAAAGCTGCCCAAATAAAAAAGCGGTCACGGCCTATAAGTATATCAGGCCGGGAGCGGCTTGTCAAGCAGATTCGCGCGCAAAGCGCGGCAAAAACGTGCGGAGCCGGCCCGGGCCGGCTCCGCACATTATCGGGACAGGCGAGCGGTTATTGCCCCGTCGCCGGGGGGCGGGCCGGCGCCGCCGAGGGCGCGGCGGCCGCGACCGCCGGGACCGCGGCCGG
>DATGEF010000323.1:0-5183 GCA_035310405.1 Chloroflexia bacterium
CCCAGTGGGCGGGCCCATAGTCGTCGCTGGCCGGGGTAGCGAGCAACGGGTCGGCGGAGTCCGGCAGGTCCAGCGCCCCGGCCGCCGGCACGCGGATGGTCTCGCCGCTGCGGGTCGTCCCGCTGACGCCGTCGCGCAGGATGGTGAAGACGCTATAGGCATAGCTGCGGGCCACCCGGGGGTCCGGGATCGCGCTGTAGCGGGCCACGATGGGGTACCAGGCGGCCAGGGTGCCGGGGAGGGCCTTATCGTCGGCCAGGGCCAGCTGGTGCAGCAGCGCCGCGGCGCCCCGGATGTTGCTCGTGGGGTCGGTCTGGAGGGTGGCCGGCGCCTGGCCCAACAGGGTGGCCGCCCGGGCCAGGCTGTCGCCACCCGGCGGGGTGCGCAGGCCCATGATCCCATACTGCTGGTAGTCGTTGGGCTGCCCGGCGCGATTCTCCCAGTGGCTCTCGACATAGCCGATCGCGGCCAGCACGGTGGGGGGCACGTTGAACTCGGCCCCGGCCTGCGCAAAGGCGGTCGTGAGCTTCCCCGGCGCCAGGGTCCGATTCAACTGGAGGGCCGGTGCCGCCCCGGTCGCCGGCGGCGCCGGCGGCAGGCTGGTATAGGCGCCGGCCGGGAGGGGCCAACTGCCGATGCCCCCGACCAGCAGGGCCACGATCGTGACCACCATCAGGCGCAGGGCGGCGTGAACCGAGATCGGGTGGATACGCTGCATAGGACGGGAACCCTCGCTTTTCGTGAATCTTCTGCCCCAGAGTCGCTATCGCGGCGCGGCCGGCGGCGGGCGCGTCACTATCACAACGATCGCTGCGGCCCCCCGGTTGCATTCGATTTTGGATTTTGGATTTTGGATTTTGGATTGAGAGACGAGCGGACGAAGGGCGGAATGCGGAGTACGAAGTTTTGAGTTTTGCTCGCGCAGCGGTGCCGCAGGCACATTTTTGAGTTTTGAGTTGGGGACCTGGATGGAGCGAAACGTACTGTAGGCGCGGGCGCCGTCCCGCGATGGGGGGCGCGCCGAGTGCGGAAGGCGGAGTGCGGAGTGCGGAATGCGAATAAGACGACGGGCTGACGGCTGACGGCTGGCGGCTGACCGCTGACTGCTCGTCGGTAGGAGCGGGCTCCGTCCCGCGATGGGGGGGCGCGCGCCGAGTGCGGAATGCGGAAACCCGCAGGGTTCCCCTTGTGGGGTGCGGAGTGCGGAATAAGATCTGCTCTTGACAGCGATTTACTTTTGTGATATAAGTTACTTAACACCAGTAAGTAAAGAGATGGAGAAGGTGGCAACGTGAAACACGAGAACGCTAGTGAGCGTGTCCGCCAGGCCAGCCGGAGCCGGCGCGCCACCCAGAAGGAAGCGCTCCGGCAGACCATCCTCCGGGCCGCCGCCGGGCTGTTCGCCGAACAGGGGTATGACGGATTCTCGATGCGGCAGGTGGCCGAACGCATCGGCTATACGCCCACCAGTATCTACCTTTACTTCAGCGACAAGGATGCTTTGCTGTTTGCCATCCTGGACGAAGCCTTCGTCCGGTTCACGCAACAGCTCACGGCGGCGGCGGCCACGAGCACCGACCCAGTGGAGCGGATCGTAGCCATCGGCCAGGCGTATCTCAGCTTCGGCCTACAGCACCCCGAACACTACCAGTTGATGTTTGTGCAGCGCGGCGATTTCTTGATGCAAACCCGGGCTAACGAGCAGGAGCCCCGCTACACGACGTTTCATTTGCTCCAACGTGCCGTACAGGCAGCGATGGATGGGGGCCACATCCGACCCGGCCCGGTGGAGAGCATCAGCGACGCACTCTGGGCGTTGGTCCACGGACTGGTGAGTCTGGCCATCAGCTTCCCCTTATTTGACGCCGCCCGGGTCGAAAGGGCCGCCGAGGCCGCCGTGCGGCTGGTTATCGCCGGTCTACGCCGGGACTGATACACGCCAAAGGAGACTCGAACTATGTACCACTTTATCGTCCGGCAGATCATGCGCCGGGCCTACCGCTGCCTCAGCGCGGGCGACTATGCGACCCCCCTTAAGCAATTCGCGCCGGATATTGTCTTTCGCTTCGCCGGGGATCACGCCATGGGCGGTGAACAACACGGGATCGCGGCGGTCCGGCAATGGTTCCAGCGCCTCTACCGTCTCTTCCCGGGCATCCAATTCGAGCTGGTAGCGATCCCGGTGAGTGGCTGGCCGTGGAATACGACCGTGACGACCCACTTCCGGGTGCGTGCCGCTCTCCCGGGGGGGCGCACCTACGCCAACGAAGGGATGCAGTTTCTCCGCCGGCGCTGGGGCCGCGCCGTCGAGGACTACCTCTACGAGGATACGCAGCATCTCGTCGCCACCCTCCACTATTTGGCGCAACAGGGGGTGGCGGAAGCGCTGGCGCCGCCGCTCGCTGGCAGCACGGCGCCGGCGCCGGAGCGGGTCCGCCCGCGCTAGTCATTGGCGGAAGCTCGATTAGCGTAGTTATTCCGCCACACAGCACCCCAAGCGACACGAAGAATGGGATAGTCGGTTAGTGGTGCGCGGCTCGCGAAGAGGTGAACGGATGTTGACAGAAGGTAGCCCGATCCTGCGCGACCTGGGCGCTGGCTTGATTTTGCGTTGCGCTACGGCGGCGGACGCCGCGCCGCTAGCGGACTTTGTCGCGCTCGTCTTTCGCGACTCCCGCAGCGGCGGCCCCGACGAATATGCCGTAGCCTGGACCCGTGACCTCCTGCGCGGCGATCACCCGACGGTGGCGGTGGGCGACTTCACCCTGGTCGAAGACACCGCGCGCCGGCGCATCGTCTCGGCCATGGGCCTCATCGGCCAGACCTGGACGTATGGCGGCGTGCCCTTCGGGGTGGGGCGGCCGGAGTTGGTCGGCACGCACCCGGATTATCGCCGCCGCGGCCTCATCCACGCTCAATTTGACATAATACATGAATGGTGTAAGGAACGTGATCAGCCGGTGCAGGTGATCAGCGGCATCCACTGGTACTACCGCCAGTTCGGCTACGAGCTGGCCCTGCCGCGCAATGGCGGGCGCACCGGCTATACGCCGCAGGTGCCGATTCTGCCGCCCGGCACGCCCGAGCCCTATCGCCTGCGCCCGGCGACCGACGACGATCTCGCCTTTATCGCCGAGGTCGACGCCTACGGCAGCCGGCGCTCGCGCGTGGCCTGCACGCGGGATGCTGCGCTCTGGCGGCATCAGCTGCATGGCTATAGCCCGCAAAGCGTGCCCTATCGCGAGCTGCGCGTGATCGAGACGGCCGCCGGGGCGCTGGTCGGCTTCCTGGCCCACCCAGCCGAGTTGTGGGGCCCGGGCCTGACTGCGACTCGCTTCGAGCTACAGCCCGGCATCTCCTGGGCGGCGGTCACGCCGAGCGTGGTGCGCTACCTGGATGCCACCGGCGCCGCGTATGCCGCCCGCACCGCCCAGCCGCAGGCGAGTTTTACCTTCTTACTGGGCGGGGAGCACCCGGTGTACGAGGTGCTGGGCGAGCGGCTGCCGCGGGTTTTGCGGCCCGGCACGTGGTATGTGCGCGTGGCCGACCTGCCCCGCTTCCTGTGCCATCTGGCCCCGGTGCTGGAAAGCCGGCTGGCAGAGTCCGCCCTGGTGGGGCATAGCGGTGAGCTGGCGATCAGCTTCTACCAGGGCGGCCTGCGCCTGACCTGGGCGGCCGGCCGCCTGGCCGCGGTCACCCCCTGGGCGCCAGCCTGGACCGGCGACGGCGCGGCCGCCTTTCCCGCGCTCACCTTCCTGCAGCTGCTCTTCGGCTATCGCACGCTGGAGGAGCTGGAGCACGCTTTCGGCGATTGCTGGGCCACCCCGGACGCGCGCCCGCTGCTGCACGCCCTGTTCCCGAAACAGGACTCGGATATCTGGCCGGTGGGCTGAGTGGCGCAAAAACATACGGCAACAGGCGCCGGGTGCGTAACCTGGTTGACACGCATTTGGCGTCACATTTGTGACGTCTGTCCCTGCTAGAATGGGAACACAAGCACCGTCCGCGGGCAGCAATCAGCAATCAGCAATCAGCCAAATACAACGCATCACTATGCGTTCAGCAGCGGTGGAACTGGCCGTCCACGCCAGTACTCCGCCCCCTTATGGCTGACCGCTGACTGCTACCCGCGGACCGCGGACCGCTCACCAAGCATCCGATGAGGAGTACCTGCCCATGCCCCACCTGTTCCTTGCCAGTATCGGACCGGTCCAGGATTTTATCGCCAGCGCCCGGCGGAGTCGTGACCTCCGGTTTGGGTCCCGGCTGTTGAGCGATCTGGCCAAGGTCGCGGCCGCGAAGATAGCCGCGGCCGACGGCGCGAACCAGCTGATCTTCCCCGCCCTGCCCGACGCAGAAAGCGCTTCCGACCGGGAGATCAGCGTGCCCAACAAAATCCTCGCCCGGGTGGAATCTGATCCGGTAGCCCTGGGCCGGAGCATAGAAGCTGCCGTCCATGCTGAGCTACAGCGGCATCAAGAGGTCGGGTATCGCCAGGTGAGCGGCACGTTCGACCAGATCGTAGCGGCCGCGCAAGTGGCGGATCTGATCGAGCTGGTCTGGGTCGCGCTGCCGCTCGACGGGGAATATTCCCAGACGCGCGCCCGGCTGGATGCCTTGCTGGCCGCGCGCAAAGCTACCCGCAACTTCGGCCCGTCGACCTGGGGCAGCGCCCAGCCGAAATCGTCCCTGGATGGGCAGCGCGAGTCGGTGATCCCGGAAATCAAGTACCCGGCGCGCGGCGATGAGCAAACGCGGCAGGAGAAAATTGCGCGGCTCTATGCGGAGTATGGCGCCGGGCCCGCGGAGCGGCTCTCGGGCGTGGATCTGCTCAAGCGGCAGGGCAACGCCGGCGCGGATGCCCGCTTCCCCAGCACCTCGCACATCGCGGCCTTGCCGCTAATGATAGGCCTGGATCGCAACCAGGGGGCGACAGCAAAGAGAGCCTGGAACACTTATATAACTACGCTGGAAGAGGCGCTAAAGCCGCTGTCCCTGGCGCGCGTGGCCAATGAACACCCGCTACACGAGATCCTGGGCGAGTATGAAGGCGACCTGCTGTTCGAGGAGCGGCTGGTGGACCTGTTCGAGGGCCTGGGGCCAGCCGCGCGCAAAGATCCGCGCCTGGCGCAGGCTCAGAAGGCGTTGCGCGCGTTCTTCGACCAGGTCGGCGGTCCCGCGCC
>DATGEF010000324.1:0-3346 GCA_035310405.1 Chloroflexia bacterium
AGGCGTTCCAGGGGCGGCAAGCGCGTGCGGTCGGGCAGCGCCATGGGCGGCACCGGGAACTCGTGGGTGCCCCGCAGGCGCAGGGCGACTCGGGTCGTCACCAGCACTTTTACGCCGGATGTGGCCCCGATCAGCTGCGCGATGAGGGGCGCGGCGTCCGCGACCTGCTCGAAGTTGTCGAGCAGCAAGAGCACCTCTTTGCCTTGCAGGTAGGAAATCAGGCCGGCCGACGCAGTCTGATCGGGCCGCTCTTTGACCCCCAGGGCCGCGGCGAGGGCGGCGGCGACCAGGCCCGGGTCGACAATGGGCGCGAGGTTGACAAAGCAGGCGCCCTGCGCGAAATGCGCGTGCAGGTCGGCGGCCGCCTGCAGCGCGATGCGCGTCTTGCCCGTGCCCCCCGGCCCCGTGATGGTCAGCAGGCGCACGTCGTCGCGCAGTAACTGCTCGACTACCGCCGTCACTTCGGCCTCGCGCCCGATGAGGGGGGTCGCGGCCAGGGGGTAGAAGGCGCTGCCCCCCGGCAGCGGCTCCGAGGGGGGGGGGGCGCCGCCGCCGGGGGCGGGTTCGGCATCGCGGATGCGTTCGTAGAGCGCAGTGGTCTCGCGCGCCGGGGCGAGCGCCAGTTCGCCGGCCAACGCCTGCCGGCAGGCTGCGTACTGGGCGAGCGCGGCGCTGCGTTGCCCCGTGCGCGACAGGAGCCGCATGGCCTGGCGGTGGGCCTCTTCGTGCCACGGCTCCAATTTCAGTTGCCGCCAGACCACGCCTAAAGATTGCTCGTGTTCGCCGACCTCCTCATAGTAGTCGGCCAGCCGCCCCAGGGTCTGCATCATCTGGCGATGATGTGATTCCCGTTCCAGCAGCATCCACTCTTCAAACTCGCGGCTATCGGCGACGAGGAACCCCTGCAAGAAATCGCCCTGGTAGAGGTCGGCCGCTTGTTGGTAGCGTTCGATACACTCAAGGCAGCGGGCCGGGTGCCCGGATCGTTGCTGGCTATGCGCCTTGCAGGCGGCGAGAAGCGCCTTGAAGTGCGTCGCATCGCACCAGGTAGCGTTCGCCGGATTGAGTTGCACTGTCTGGCGCGTGACGAGGAGCGGCCCGCCGTCGGCCCGCGCGGGGTTCAGGGTGTGGCGCAGGATGTACAGCGACTGGCGCAGGCTCTGCCGGGCCGCCGCGTCCGGCTGCTCGGGCCAGAGCAGGGCGGCCAAGGCCTCCCGCCGGTGGGGGCGGTCGGTCTCGATGAGTAGGTAGGCCAGGAGGGCGCGCATTTTATCCGACTCAAAGCCGATCACGCTCTGGTCGTCGCGGGTGACTCGGAAAGGGCCGAGCAAGTAGTTGTGGAGCTGAGACATATACAGATATCATACTATGCGCACCGCGCCCGCGCAATCCGCCTCCGCTGGGGGGCCTGCTCCCCGTTCGCCGCCTGCCAATGATGACGCCGGGCCGTGAAAAATGTCATGACGATTTCATGACGATCGGGTGTTATTCTGGGGTCAACACGGCAGGATCAGGAGACGGCAACCATGAATGCAGAAGACGACCTCGATACGGGCTATTTGTCCTACATGCTGTGCATAGGGGTTTCGCTCGGCGGTGTTGGCTGCCGCCCGCGCGGAGATGATGCGCCGTCCCATGACGGCAAGACGAAAGGAACCATTTCCATGCTAGTCAATGGCCAAATCAGTCAGGTCGCATTTCTTATCGGGCGCCTCATGGTCGGGGGCATGTACGTGGGGGCCGGCATCAATAATCTAACGCACCTGGGGGCGACGGCCGGCTACGCCGCCTCGAAGGGCGTGCCGAGCCCCGCCTTCCTGGTCGTTGTGGCCAGCGTGCTACTGCTGATCGGCGGCGCCAGCCTCTTAACGGGGTTCCAGCCCCGCGCCGGCGTGGCCGCCGTGCTGGGCTTCCTCGTCCCGGTCACGTTGGTGATGCACAACTTCTGGGCGTTGCAGGGGATGCAAGCCGATCTGGAGATGCACTCCTTTCTGGCGAATCTGGCGCTGGCGGGGTCGGCGTTGATGTTCCTGTTGATCCCGCAGCCCTGGGCCACGAGTGTGGATCGCTGGCTCAGCGCGCGCCGGGGGGCGGCGCCGGGTGGGCATGTCCTCCGCACTGCCCAACAGGCCGCCACCGCGCCGGCGGAGCGCTAGCGGGAATACCGCGATCTGCGCCGGAGGGCGCCTGGCCAGGCTGGCCAGGCGCCCTCCGCGCTCGCTGCCCCGCACCACCGTGCCGGCGGCCACAAGACAGGGCGGCACGCCTCGCGTGCCGCCCGGCCGGGAACGCGGGTCCGCGCCTTACGGCGTGGGGGTGGCCGTCACGCCACAGGGGCTGGTCCCGGTAATCGATAAGTAGACGATCTTGGCGATCTGGCCGCGGGTGGCATCATTGTATTGGCGGAAGTAGGGCCGGTTGGTGCTGTCGCAGGGCTCGCCCGGGCCGCCACAGCTGTAGCCCGAGATCACCCCATGACAGTAAGCCGTCTCCACGAAGGGGTAGAAGGCCGAGCCCGGCCCGACATCTTCAAAGCTGCCGGCCGGCGGGTTGAGTAGCGCCCAGCCGGCGGCGACGACGTCGATCTTGCTCAGCTGGCCGCGGGTCACGTTGGCGTAGGGCCGGAAGTAGGGCCGGTTGGCGCTGTCGCAGGGCTCGTTCGGCCCGCCGCAGTTGTAACCCGAGACGATGGCGTTGGCGGCAGCGGTCTCGACGACGGCGAAGAAGGGATTGGCCGGCGGCACGTCGCTGAAGGTGTAGTTGCCGGCAGGCGGGGTGACGATCGCCTTGTTATAGCCGAGCACGACGATCTTGACCATTTGCGAGCGGGTCGTGTTGTTGTAGGGCCGGAAGCTGAAGGTGCCGTCGCCGTTGCTGTAGCCGCTGATCACGCCATGGCAGGCCAGGTAGAGCACCGGCGTGTAGAAGTAGTCCGTCGCGTGGACATCGGTGAAGCTCAAGTTGCACGGGGTCGCGCTGGGGCCCACGGTGATCGTCGGGGCGGCCGTGCGCGTCGCCGTGGCACTCGGCACGATCGCCGGCAGGGTGACCGTGGGGGGGATCACGGTTAGCGTCGGCAGGATCGCGGTCGGCGTCGCCGTGCCGGCCGGGATGCCCGTGGGGGTTGGGGTCGTGCCTGGCAGCAGGCAGCCGTTCACGGTCAGGGTGTAGCTGGCACAGCCCTGATTGGCGCTGGCCTCATGCACGACCACGACGAAGGTCGCCCCGGCCGGCACGGTGAAGGAGTAGGTTTCTACCGGGTTCAGCTGCCCCGCCTGCGCCAGGAAGTTCGTGCAGAGATTGGCCGGGTCGTAACTGGTCAGGTAGGCCACGCTGTAGACCGCCC
>DATGEF010000325.1:0-4590 GCA_035310405.1 Chloroflexia bacterium
GCGCCCCCGGCCGGGGCGCAGAGTGCCAAGACCCGCCACTGGACCGCCGATCAAGTCACGCTGGCCGTCCAGCCGGACGCCACGTTCGACGTGCGCGAGCAACTGGCGATGGTGGCCGACGCCGGCACCTGGCACAGTGCCTACCGCGACATCGACACGACCCACCTGACCGCGATCGATAATGTGAGCGTCGCCGAGGAGGGGGCCGGCGCGTATCGCCTGGATTCCTCGGATTTCGACCTGGACAAAGGCGTGTATGGGCCGCCGCAGACCTTCCAGGTGGTGGGCGGGCTGGGGTCCACACGCATCGTCTGGTTCTATGCCGCGTTGGCGCCTCCCGGGCACAAGACCTTCACCCTGCACTACACCGTGCATGGCGGGCTGGGCTTCTACGCGAGCGGCGATCGCCTGGTTTGGGCGCCTTTCCTGTCGCCCGACCAGGGCCACCTCGATCAGGCCCAGTTGACGATACAGGTGCCCCCCGCCGTCAACCTGACCGACCGGGCCGCGCAGGTGGCCGTGCTCCCGGCCGGGGCGGGCACCGTGCAACGGACGGCGCAGCAGGCGGTCTGGCGGGCCACGCCCGAGGCCGCCAGCTTCACGGCCACACTCCAGTGGCCGCACGGGCGGATCGCCGGCCGGCCGGAGGCCTGGCAGGTGGCCGCCGATGCCGAGCAGGCCGCCGCCGATTTGCCCGGTCGCCTGCAGCTCGGGGCGACGATCCTGAGCGCGATCCTGTTCCTCGGCGGCCTGCTCTTCTGGGGCTGGCGCTGGTATCGCGCTAACCACACGCCGCAAGCAGCGGCCCTGAGCGGCCCGGTGACGGAGCCGCCCTCCGACCTGCCGCCCGGGCTGGTGGCCGTGCTCACCACCGGCCACCCGGACGCGCGCGCCCTGGTCGCCACGCTGCTTGACCTGGCCCGCCGGGGCCACGTCCAGATCGCCGAAATCCCCCACGTCACGAAAAAAGGCGCGGCCCGCTACGAGTTCGCCTATCGCGTCGCCGGCCAGGAAGGCCTGGCGCCCTATGAGGCGCAGCTGCTCGCCGGCCTGGGCGCCCAGGGGGCCACGCCCGTGCGCCTGACGCAGTTGCAGAACCAGTTCTACACCAAAGTGGATGGCATTGCTTCCGCCATGTACGCCGCGCTGATCGCCCGGCACTACCTGCCCTATAACCCCGCGACGGTGAACCGCCGTCTGCTCATCCTGGCCGGCGTCTGCGGCGTCCTCGCCCTCCTGGCCTTCGGCGGCGCCTTCCTGGACTTGACGATCAGCCCGGCGCTGGGCGTGCTCATCCCCGCGTTGCTGCTCAACGGGGCGGCCGCCTTCTGGCTGTCCGACCGCATGGTCCTGCCGGGCGCCCGCTGGGTCGACGAGGCCGCGCGCTGGCAGGCCTACGGCCGCTCCCTGGCCGCGGTGCCGGCCGCGGCGCGTGCCGCGGCGGCGGCCGAGATCGCCGCCGACCTACCCTACGCGGCGGCCCTCGGCGTCGAAGACGCCTACCTGCGCCAGTTCCATAAGCCGCCACTCCCCCTCGCCGTGCCCCCTTACTACCAACTCGCGCCGGTCGACGCCACCGCCTCGGCCGCGCCGGCCCCGCCCCGCCCCGACATCTTGACCAGTCTGGCCCGCCTGATCAAGCTGACCGGCACCGCCCTGGTCAGCGCGCCGGCGGTGCGGACGAGCAAAAGTTACGGCGGCGGTGGCTCCGTCCAGCCCGGTAACCCCTACGCCCAGCGCGCTAGCAACCTCGACGACCTGATCGATATCGTCGACTTTCTGGGCCTCTAGTTATGACCGGAGTACACTTTGCGCTACAAGTTGCTGGCGCAAGGTCAGCAAAGTCGCGATCCCTGGTGATTGCTTCGCGACGCAAGCCCAGAACGCCTCAGGAGCGCGCGGGTTCGGCCCCATGCCCAACCCGGCTAGCTGGAGCTCGAAGCGGTCAATGGCGGCACACGCACGCGTTGCGCATTGCGCGAGCGCCGGAATCTGCGTAGGGAGGACCTCGCCAAGAAACGCCAAGGTCAAATGTACATCCTCGTGATCGAGGATGTGTAGGGGCAAGGCCTGGTCTGCTAACTGCGCTTGGATCGGATCCAAAGCGGCGCGAACCGCTGGTGGGAGGTCGCTGGCCACAAAGGCTCGGATCAGACCGGGAGGGATTTGTACCCGTATGCCGCCATTCTACCATAGACGAAGAAGGGACGTCTACGGGCCGCCGTGATTTGCCCATTTGCCCGGGAGCGGTTGACACCCGCACCAACGGACGGCTATAATCTCATCACATCCGGCCCAATCCCAGATGGTTTTTCTTCAGCAGTTGTCGTGCTATGACGCGATTAATTATTGTGTTGCTTAACGTAAGGAGTCCGCATGCGATCTGTCTTTCGCGGGAATCGAGCCCTCGCCAGCCTGTTGTTTCTCGCCGTGCTGGCCCTAGGCGGCGGCACCGTCGCCGGCCACCCGGCCAGTGATCGCCCGACCGCGGCCCTGGCTCAGGCCGGGCGCAACGGCAAGCTCTATGGCCGCCTCGCCGAGCAGGTCGCCGCGGCCGGCCCCGCCACGCGGCTGCGGGTGATTGTGCATCTGCGCGACCAGGTCGACGTCAGTACCTGGCCGGCCGGCGACCGCCCGGGTGCGCTGCGGGCCTTGCGCGCGGTGGCTGCCCGCACCCAGCCGGCCGTGCGCAGCTTTCTGAGCCAGGCGCCCCAGAGCGTGGACATTTACGAGACGTACTGGATCTTCAACGGCTTCGCCATGGAGGCGCCCGCGGCCACCATCGCCGCCCTGGCCACCCGGGATGATGTCGCCTATATCGTCGAAGATGGACTGCTGAGCGCGCCCAGCGACCCGGGCCCGATGACGGGCCCGGTCGACCCGGCCAGCAATTGGAACATCTACCAGGTCAACGCGCCACAGACCTGGGCGCTCGGCTATGACGGCACGGGGCGCACACTGGCCAACCAGGACACCGGCGTCGACGGCGCGCACCAGGCGCTGGCGCCGCGCTGGCGGGGTATCCAGCCGGGCCATACGCCGATGGACTCCTGGCTCGACCCCTTTGGCCTGAGCCCCAACTTCCCCACCGCCAGCGGCAGCCATGGCACGCACACGATGGGGACAATCGCCGGCTACTTCGGCAACAACACCGGCCCGGACGAGATCGGCCAGTCTAAAGGCGCCTTCTGGATCGCCTGCCGGATCTATGATACGACCGGCAAGGGGCCTTTCAGCTACATGCATGCCTGCTTCCAATTCATGGCCGATCCGGACGGCAACCCCAACACCAACGACCAACCGGACGCCGTGGGCAACTCCTGGGGCGATACCTCTTCGGAGAGCTTCCCCGACCTGGAGTGGTGGCCCGATATTGTCGCCTGGCGCGCCGTGGGCATCGTCCCGGTCTTCAGCAACGCCAACTCCGGCCCGGGGGCCGGCACCGTCAACGAGCCGGCCAGCTACCCGATTTCGATCGGCGTCGGCGCGGTCGATATCAACCGCACGATTGCCGGCTTCTCCAGCCGCGGCCCGGCTGAGAACCTGCCGCCCTGGAATGACCCGGCGAACTGGGAGCGCAGTGACTGGAACTTGGTCAAGCCCGAGGTGGTCGCCCCCGGCGTCAGCGTCCGTTCCAGCCTGCCCAACAACACTTATGGGAATTTCAGCGGCACCTCGATGGCCTCGCCGCACGTCACCGGGCTGGCCGGGCTGCTGCGCCAGATCCGCGCCGACCTGACGGTCAACGAGTTCTACAACATCATTATCGATACCGCCGATTTCCTGCCCGCCTGGGGCACCCGGCCCAACAACACCTACGGCTGGGGCGAGATCAACGACTATGCCGCGGCCATCTACGTGCGCGACGCGGGCGCGATCCGGGGCACGATCACCGACGCCTCCTGCAGCACCCCGGTGGTCGGCGCCGACGTGCGCGTCTACGACAACAGCCCCGGCAGCCGCGACCCCGGCGCGGGCATCCGCAAGCTCGTCGCCGATACTAACGGCACCTATCGCACCATCCTGGCGGCCGGCCAATACACCGTTTCGGTGACCGCCCCCGGGTTCTACGCCATGACCTTCCCCACGACAGTCATGTCGAGCACGACGAACACCCTGCCGATCATGTTGATCAAAATGGCTACCGACTCCGTCAACGGCGTGGTAACCGATGGGACGAACCCGGTGGCCGGGGCGGTCGTGTCGGTCGACGGCCTGCCCAATATCCACACGACGACGAACGCCCAGGGCCAGTATACACTGCCCAATGTGCCCGCCGGCACCTTCACGATCCGCGCCGAGGACTGCGGCTACACCGGCGACAGCGCGGCTGTCACGATCGTCTACCCGGGCAGTGTGACCTATAACTTCGTGCTCGGCGCCCCGACCGTGCTGCTGGCGGACGACTTCGAGTCCGGCAACCTGAACAACTGGACCGTTACCGGCGGCAGCACCAGCACGGCGATCTGGAATCCCTCGACCGTACGCGCCTTCAGCGGGACGTATGCGGCCCGGGCCGGCATCCCTGGCCAACCGCTCTACACCGGGGCGGCCGATACCTACCTGACCACGGCCAGCAGCTATAACAGC
>DATGEF010000326.1:0-20666 GCA_035310405.1 Chloroflexia bacterium
GAGCGCTGGCGCGCGCGCCTGGTCGCGGCCGGGCTGCAGGTGACGCCGATTCTCGACCGCCACTATTTCACCTCGATTTATTTCCGCGACCCCGACGGCCACATCCTGGAGATCGCCACCCGCCCGCCCGGCTTCCTGATCGACGAGCCGGCGGACCGCCTCGGGCAGCGCCTGGCCCTGCCGCCCTGGCTGGAAGCGGAGCGGGCGCAGATTGCAGCAGGATTGCCGCCGTTGCGGGTGCCGGCATGATGAGCGTGTAGCCGGCGGCTAAAGCCGCGGCTACGATCACGAAGCCTGCCTACGCAGGCTATGACGGCCGGGAGCGTGTATGAACCTGACCCAATTGCTCGATCACCTGCAGACTGCACCCTATTATCGGGAGCGGATCACTGCCTGGCACGAGCAGCCGGCGCGGGACGCTGTTTGGGCGCCCTTCCCGGCGACGCTCCACCCGCACCTGGTCGCGACCATGCGGCGCCTGGGCTATGAGGCGCTCTACAGCCACCAGGCCGCCGCCGTCGCCGCGGCCGCGCGCGGCGAGAGCCTGGTGGTGGTCACGCCGACGGCCTCGGGCAAGACGCTCTGCTACAACCTGCCGGTGCTCGACGCCGTGCTGCGCGACCCCCAGGCCCGCGCGCTCTACCTCTTCCCGACCAAGGCCCTGGCCCAGGACCAGCTCGCCGGGCTGCACGGGCTGATTACCGCGCTGGAGCGCGAGATCAAGACCTACACCTATGACGGCGACACGCCGGCCAATATCCGCCAGGTCATCCGCCGCGCCGGGCATGTGGTCATCTCCAACCCCGACATGCTGCACACCGGCATCCTGCCGCACCATACCAAGTGGGTCAAGCTCTTCGAGAATTTGCGGTTCATCGTGGTCGACGAGGTGCATCACTACCGCGGCGTGTTCGGCTCGCACGTCGCCAACGTGCTGCGCCGGCTGCTGCGTATCAGCCGCTTTTATGGGGCCAACCCCCAGTTCATCTGCGCCTCGGCCACGATCGCCAACCCGCGCGACCTGGCCTGCCGGGTCACCGGCGCCGCCGACCTGACCCTGGTCGACACGAACGGCGCGCCAGCCGCCCGCAAGATTTTCGCCCTCTATAATCCGCCCCTGGTCCACAAGGAGCTCGGCCTGCGCCGCTCGGCGCTGCTGGAGACGAGCGAGCTGGCCGGCAATTTCCTGGCCAACGACGTGCAGACGATCGTCTTCGCCCGCTCGCGCACCGCCGTCGAGATCTTGCTGACCTACTTGCGCACGGCCATGGTCCAGCACCGGCGCGACCCCGAGAAGGTGCGCGGCTACCGCGGCGGCTACCTGCCCCTGCGGCGGCGCGAGATCGAGCGCGGCTTGCGCGACGGCACAGTGCGCGCCGTGGTCAGCACGAATGCCCTGGAGCTCGGCATCGACATCGGCAGCCTGGAGACCTGCATCATGGCCGGCTACCCCGGGACGATCGCCAGCACCTGGCAGCAAGCCGGGCGCGCGGGCCGGCGCAGTGGCGCGTCGCTGGCCTTACTGGTGGCCGGCAGCAGCCCGCTCGACCAGTTCCTGGTGCAGCACCCGGAGTACTTTTTTGCCCGCTCGCCTGAGCACGGCCTGATCAACCCGGATAACCTGCTGGTGCTCATGCAACATATCCAGTGTGCCGCCTTCGAGCTGCCCTTCGCCGACGGCGAGCGCTACGGCAGCCACGACGCGCACGAGACGGCGCTCATGCTCGGCTACCTGGCCGACAGCGGCGTCTTGCACCACAGCGGCGAGCAATGGCACTGGAGCAGCGAGAACTTCCCGGCCGAGAATGTCTCGCTGCGCACCGCGGCCGCCGACAACTTTGTGATCATCGACACGACGGACCCCACGCCGCGCGTGATCGGCGAGATGGACCGCTTCAGCGTGCCGACGTTGCTGCACGAAGAGGCGATCTACCTGCACGAGGGCGTGCAGTACCATGTCGACAAGCTCGACTGGGACGAGCAAAAAGGCTATGTGCGCCAGGTAGAGGTCGACTATTACACCGACGCCAACCTGGCCGTGACGCTCAAGGTGCTCGACGTGCTGTCGGGCGAGGATCGGCACGCGCCGCGCTCCCACGGCGAAGTGATGGTCAGCGCCCTGGCCACCATCTATAAGAAGATCAAGCTGCACACCCACGAGAACATCGGCTGGGGCCGCATCCACCTGCCGGAGCAAGAGATGCACAGCACGGCCTACTGGCTGACCGTGCCGCTGCCGGTGGCCGAGGACCTGCCCAAAGGCGCCTTACAGGGCGCGCTGGTCGGCCTGGCGCACGGCTTCTCCTACCTGGCGCCGCTCTACCTGATGTGCGACCCGCACGACCTCGGCGTGGTGCCCCAGGTCAAGTCGCCGTTCACCGAGCAGCCCACCATTTTCATCTACGACAGCTATGCCGGCGGCATCGGCTTCAGCAAGCTCCTCTACACGCAGCACGCGCGCCTGCTCGCCGCGACCCATGACCTGATCGCCGCCTGTGGCTGCGAGTCCGGCTGCCCGTCCTGCGTGGGCGCCGCCGCCGAGCTGGGGGACCACGGCAAGCAGCACACCCTCACCCTCCTGCGCGGCCTGCAAGCCATCGCCGCCCATCTCCCCCCGCCCCCCGCCCCGCCGCCGCCCGAGCGCTGGGAGGTGTCCGCGGGGGTCGATTAGGCTGCATCTCCACTGCCTACTGCCTACTAGATAACATTCATCATACGGAGCGATCCTTACCGAGACGATGATGTATTTTATTAGCAGAAAGCATAAGATCTGTCATTCTGAGCGCAGCGAAGAATCCGGTGGGGCGCGCACCCGTGGCCCTATACGCATCAACCTAAGCGAGCAGCATGGTCCTGGGGCGGGACGCCCGGCGGCTGAAGCCGCGGCAACGACGGGCGCAGCCCGCCTACGCGGGCTGGCAGTGGGCACTACAGGACGGCGGGGTGCTGGTCACCGCACGTTGTCTCCTGGCATCCCTAGCCGCTTCGGTTGATGCGTATAGGGCGCGAACCCGTGGCCCCAACGGCGCGATCGGGGGCGGCGGGGGTCGCGGGGCCAACGGCCCGCCGGCTCCGACCTGATCCATGGGGCAACGGATTCTTCGCTGCGCTCAGAATGACAAATTCTTTGCTATCTTTGCTAATATTTATGACTTAACATGATCATCGCGCAGAGCAAAGGGCAACGCTAGTGGCTTATTATGAATGTTATCCACTGCCTACTGCCTACTGCCTACTGCCTACTCGTCAGGCCAACGAGCTGCGGTGGACCTCGGTGGCGCTGAGGGCTAGGAGGCGCTGTTCCAGCAGGCGGATGCGCTGGCTGAGGGTGGGGAGCATGGCGATGGCTAAGGCGGGCTCGGCGTGCAGGGTGGCGAGAAACGCCGGCCGGTCCAGCACCAGGCACTCGGTGGGTTCGAGCGCGGTCACGGTCGCCGAGCGGGACTGGCCGTCCAGCAGGGCCATGTCGCCGACGATCTCGGGGGCCGCCAGGCGGGCCAGCTCGAAGGCGGCCCCGGTCGGGGTGCGCTTGGTGACCGCCACCTGGCCCTGGACGATCATATAGAGGGCCGCGTCGGTCTCGCCCTCGCGGATAATGACCGCCCCTTCCGCGAAGGTCCGCGGCGCGACCAGCTGGCTCAAGCGCGCCAGCTGGGCGGGGCTCAGATCGCTGAACACCGGCACGCGCCCCAACAACTCCTCAGTCGTCATCGCCCCTCCTCCAGCCCGCGCGTCCTGCCTATCACGCCAGCGTCTCCGCCGTCTCCGTCTCGGCCAGCCGCAGGGGCCGGTTCGCGGCGTCCACAAAGACCAGGCGCGGGTGGAAGGTGGCGAGCTCCTCGGGGCCGAACAGGCCATAGCACATCACGATCAGCTTATCCCCGGGCAGGCCCAGGCGCGCCGTCGCGCCGTTCAGCCCGATCACGCCGGAGCCCCGCTCCCCGGCGATCGCGTAGGTCTCGAAGCGGTCACCGGTATGCACGTTCACGATGTGCAGCCACTCGAAGGGGACGATATCCGCGGCCTCCAGCAGGTCCTGGTCGATGGTGATACTGCCGACATAATGCAAATTATTATCGGTCACGGTTACGCCGTGCAGCTTGGCTTTACACATCTGGCGGTGCATGCAAGACCTTTCGGGCTGGGGCAGGATCAGCCGGGCGTTTTACTCTTCGCCTCGTCGGCCTCGCGGATCCGGCGGCTGAGGTACGGCAACATGGCCACGGCGATCAACGGGTCGCTGCGCAACGTCGTGTTGAACACCCAGCGGGTGAGCACCAGGCACTCGGTGGGCGCCAGCGCCGAGACCGTCGCCGAGCGGGGCGAGCCGTCGAGCAGAGTCATCTCGCCGACAAAATCGCCCGCGCCTTTCGTCGACAGGCGGACGTCAGGAACGCCCGGGCTCGTCTTCTTGGTGATGGCGACCTGGCCGCTGACGATAATATAGAGGGCTGCATCGGTATCGCCCTCGCGGATAATCAGCTGGCCGCGGGGAAAGGAGCGCCGCACGACCAGGCGGGCCAGGGCGGCCAGCTGATCTTTGCTCAGGGCGGCGAAAATCGGCACCCGGGCCAACATTTCTTCGATACTCAACAAAAACCCTTTCTTAATAAAACCCTTTAGGCCGGTGAGCTACGTGAGTAGTTCTTCGACCACCTGGTCATTGGATGCGACCAGGTTACGGAGCCGTTGCCATTCTTCTTCCGGAATCGCCAGGAAGGCGTCCACAACCTGCGGATCGAAGTGGGTGCCCCGCTCCGCCAGGATCTGGGCCGCGGCTTCCTGGTAGGACATCGCGCGTTTATACGGCCGCTCCGACGTCAGGGCGTCAAACACATCGGCGATCGCGAACAGGCGCGCCTCGAGCGGGATGCCCTCGCCGATCAGCTTATGGGGGTAGCCGGAGCCGTCCCAATGCTCGTGATGGTGCAGCACGACCGGCAGAGCCTGGCGCAGGAAGTCGATATCCCGCAGCATGCGATAGCCGATCTCCGGGTGCTTGCGCATCTCGATCCATTCTTCGTCGGTCAGCTTGCCCGGCTTGCGCAAGACCGCATCCGACACGCCGATCTTGCCCACGTCGTGTAGCAGGGCGCCGTAGCGGATCACCTGCAATTGCTCACGATCGGTGATGCCAAAGGCTCTGGCGACGGCCAGCGTGAAATGGACCACGCGCTGGCTGTGCCCCTGTGTCGAGGCGTCGCGGGTATCGAGCAGCGCGGAGAGCGCGTGCATCGTCGCCCGGTAGGTGCGTTGCAGCTCGCCGACCATCTCGGCGAGCTGGGCGGCGCGGCGCGCCGTCTCTTCGTAGAGCCGGGCGTTCTCGATGGCCACGGCGGCACTCCCGGCCAGGGCCGTCAGGAGCGACACGTCGTCATCGCTGAAGTGCTCGCCGTTGATTTTGTTCAGGACCTCGATCACGCCGATCGTGCCCCCGCGGCCATGCAGGGGGACGCCGAGGAGATTACGCGTCTCGAATTCGATCGTATGGTCCACCTGGCCCGAGAAGAAGGGCACCGCGCGGACATCCTGCACAATCTGCGGCTCGCCGCTGATCACCACCCGGCCGGCCACCGAGGTGTCGTTGATCGGGATGCGGAAGCCTTTGAGCGCCGATCCCTTCTCGCCAAAGGCCACCTCAAAGGTCAGGTTCTGCCCGTCGGGGTCGATCAGCATCAACGACGAGGCGCGCGCCTGCATGACGTCGGCCGCCGCCGTCACGATGCCGGTCAGCAGTTCGTCGATCCGCACCATCGAGGCGAGCGATCGGCCCACCTCGTAGAGCAGGGTTAACCGGCCGAGGCGACTGGCGATCGCCCGTTCCTCGGCCGAGGGCGCGGCGCCGTTTTGGCTGATCCCTGCCGCGAAATTATTGGCGTCGCCAGAATCGGGGCTCTCCATCTGGGCACCCTCAGTCAGCTATGGCTAGTGCAAAGTTGGGCCACGGTCATTGCCGCCCCGCGGGGGACAGCTCGAATGCGCTGGTGGGGGGCTCCTCGCTGGGGATGTAGCCCCGGGTCGGGATCGCGAGAGTCACGGTCGTGCCCTGGCCGGGCACGGACGCCAGATCCAGCGTGCCGCCCGCCTGCTGGCCCCGCTCCCGCATGTTCAGCAAGCCCAAGCTCCCGCGGGTTTCATAGGATCGCAAGGTGGCCGCCACGTCGAATCCGCGCCCATCGTCCATGATCGTGATCACCCAGCGGTCGCCCGCTTCCCGCATCTGGATCGTCGTCTGGCGGGCGCCCGCATGCTTGCGGATATTGCCCAGGGCTTCCTGGACGATGCCAAAGGCCGCTTGCTCGACGTTGGCTGGCAGGCGCCCTTTACACCCCTGCACGTCGAGCGTGAACACGATGGCCTCGGTCTCGCGCAACTGGTTGATATAATATTCTATTGCCGCGCGCAGGCCCCGGGTTTCGAGCATGACCGGCCGCAGCTGAAATTGGAGGGTGCGCACCTCGCGATTCGCCTTACGGGCCAGAGCTTCGAGCGAGTCCAGCTCGGCCGGCAGGCGGCTGGGATCGCTGGTCAAGAGCCGGCGCAGGATGTCGACTTCCATGCAGATGGCGGCCAGCCGTTGGGCGGGGCCATCGTGCAGGTCGCGGGCCAGCTCCTTGCGCACCTGGTCCTCGACGGCCAGGAAGCGTTCATGCTCGGCCTGGACCGAGGTAAAGAGCTGGGCGTTCTCCAGCGCCACGGCGGCCTGGCCGGCGAGCGTGGTCAGCAGGCCCAGGTCGTCCTCGGTATAGGAGGCCTCGTCCAGCTTGTTCAACACTTCGAGCACCCCGCTGACGCGGCCGCGCACCAGGAGCGGGACGCAGAGCGCCGTCCGGGTCTGGAAGCCGCTGCTCTGATCGACGTGCGTATCGAAGCGCGGGTCCGCCTGCAGGTCGTTGACGATCGCCGGCTGGGCATTACGCGCGACCCAGCCGCAAATCCCCTGGCTCAGCGGCACGCGCAGCTGCTGGAGGGCGCTGCCGGCTTCGCCGGTGGGAATTTCAAAGACCAACTCCTCCGTGCTCTCGTCGAGCAGCATCAAGGTGCAGGCCTCGCTGCGCAGGGCCGTCTGGGTGCGTTCCACGATTAGCTTCAGCAACTCCGGCAGATCGAGGGTTGAGCTCATGGCCGTCGCGACTTCATAGAGCATGCCGAGCTCGGCCAGGCGCAACTGGTCATGGCGCAGATTGCCCTGCAGCTGCACGAGGCGGCCGGCCGCCTCGGCGATCGCGCGGAGAGCGCCCGCCACGTCCGGGCCGAAAGGCGCCGCCCCGCGCAGGACCAGCAGGCCGTCGAGCTTGCCCACCGTCTGTAGCGGGAGATAGAGCTGGTCCCCCGCTGTGGTGGGCCGCACCCGCGCCGCGGTGGGCGCCGCCGCGCCGGCGGCGCCCGGGGCCGGCGGCAGGAGCGGGCCGGGCGGGCCGTCGGATTCCCCGCCCACGGCCAGCCAGGCCCGCTGGGCATCGGCGATCAGGTCGGCGGGCGCATTCGCCGGCACGGTGAGCGGGGGGTTGCCCACCAGCGCGACGCTGGCCCGCGCGCCGGTCAGCACCTCGGCGTGCTTCAAGGTCAGCCGCAGGGTATCTTCGACCGTCTCGCAGGCCGGTAAGGCGCGCAAGAACACGGCGAGCTGCGCTTCACAGAGCGCCGAGGTGACAAATTCTCCGGTGGCAAAGCTGGTCATAGCATAAATAGTTTTGAGTTTTGAGTTTTGAGTTTTGAGTTACGATCCGGTTGATGAGTTTTGAATAAATCTTGAGTTGTGATTGGGAGTCTTGGATAACTCAAAACTCAAAACTCAAAACTCAAAACTCGTTAGTCGTGATTAAGAGTTTCGGGTAACTCAAAACTCAAAACTCAAAACTCGTTACTGTAAGTGGGCTAGCAGGCGGTCGAGGCGCCGGCTGAGCTCGGCGTGTTTCTCCGGCCCGATGAAGACGCGGGTCGCCTTCTTCGCCCGGGCGCAGGCGGCATGCAGCGCCCGCGGGTCGGTCCCGGCGGTCGTGATCAAGGTCAGGACCTGCCCGGCTTTGGGGCCGAGCACATCCTGGGCCGTGCGGCGGAGCTCGACGACGACCCGCTCCACCGGCCAGGCGGCCGCGTTCAACGCCAGGAGCTCGGCGGGCGTGGGCGAGGTATAGATATCCACGAGGCTCCCCGGCTGCGTGATGAGCGCGCGGGTGCGCCCGGGGGCGCTCTCCAGCGATTCCGGAAGCGCCCGATACTCGCCCAGTGGGTGCCCGTTGCCGAGGAACAGGTAGGCCGCCTGGGTGCCGGCGACGACTTTGATACAGCCGGTGTGTTCGTCCGTCGCCAGCCGGGCCAGCAAGGCCGGCAGTTGGACATGCTCCAGGCCTTGCTCGCTGGCCTGATGGGCGCCATAGGCCAGCGACGAATAGCTCCAGACGAAATCGGCGTCGAGCGTGTAGACCTCCACCTGCCGGTGCCCCTCCGTGCCGACGGCCGCCGCGAACCGGCGCACCGCATGGCGCTCGGCATACGTGGCCGGGGAATGGACCTCGGCCCAGAAAGCGTCGATAACTTGCCCCTGGTAGAGGAGCAACAAGCCCTCGGCGCCCTCGGAAAACCAGGTGACATAGCCCGCGAGCTGGTCCCGTTCGAGGAGGTCGAGCAAGGCGACGAAATCAGGCGGCAGCGTGACCGCGGTATAGGCCGGCTCGCCGGGCGGCAACGGGATCATGTTGCGGCGCTTGAAGGGCCGCGGCTTCCGGCGTTCGGGCGGCGGGGCCGGCGCCGGCTCGGGGGGGGCCTGGGTCGCCGCCTCGAAGGCCTGCGTCTGCTGCGCGTTGGGCGGCCCGGTATCCTCCTCCGAGAGCAGGCCGATCGCGGCCAGCATCAGGAACTCCTGCACTCGGGTAATGCTGCGTTCGGCCGGCAAGGCCTCCGGTGGGGATCGGTCAAAGGCGTAGGCGGCCTCGCGGTTGCCCAGCAAGCGGTAGACAAGGTCATCTCCGACCTCCGGCCCGCAACGGGCATCGATCAGGTGACCGTGCTCGAAGCTGAGCACCGCCGGGCCGGCCGGCGGGGCGGGGGAGGCCTGGAGACGCACCAGCAGGCGCCCGGTTTGGCGCGTTTGCTTGATGTAGGCAATGATCTCGGCCAGTGTTACCGAGGCACTGTTTAGCTCGCCCATCGGTCTGTCTGCTCTCCCCGTCTTATGATAGCGCAGCCCCCCGGCCTTGTCAAGGTAACTCCCGGGCGGCCGCCGCCTCCCCAGGCCCGGGGGCCGGCGTGACGGTCTGGCGCCACATGGCCACGATGAGGGCGAGCAGGACCCAGAAGCAGACCCCCGGTTTGGCGCCCAGCGCCACCGTATCGGTCATCCCGTACACAAAGGACGCGGCCAGGGCCGCGCCGGCCCCGGCGGCCAGGGCCCGCGTCCCGGGATCGGCGGCCCGCCGCCAGGTCGCCAAGACGAGCGCCCCGCTGACCAGCCAGATCGCCAGGTAGGCGATCAGCCCCGGCAGCCCCAGATCGACGGCCGCTTGCAGCAGGTGATTGTGGGCGTGCCCCAGGTCGATATTGATATCGGGGTTGGACGACGGGTACATCACGAGCCGCACGCGCCGGAAGGCGTTCATGCCCATGCCGGTGACCGGAAAGTCCTCGATCCCGTAGATCGCCCGCAGCCAGATCTCCGGCCGGCTCTCGATAGAGAGCGTTTGCTTGGCAGTGCCATACTGGGGATCGGCCACGTCAATATACTTCTGGATGAGCGTCTGGGGCCCGAGGTACAGCGCGAGGGCGAGGCCCGCCAGGAGGCCCGCCCCCAGGATCAGCCGCCCGCGGGGCCAGGCGAGCCAGATCAGCAGCCCGCCGCCCACCGCCGCCCCCAGCAAGGCACTGCGGGACTGGGTGATGAGGAGAGTGCCGACGGCCAGGATTGTGACCAGCACCAGCACCAGGTACGCGCCCCAGGCCCCACGCCGCCCGGGCCCGCGGGCGGTGGGGGACCAGACTCCCACGGCCAGTTGGAGCGGCACGACCCATAACAAGGCCCCGGCCACTTCATTCGGGTTGAAGCCCTGCTCGGCGCCTGGGAGCCCATGGAACACCGTGGGCAGATGAGCGCTGAGCTGGCCTAAGATGCCGAGCTTGGCGATCCAATTCGTGCCCAGGAGTCCGATCGCGGCCAGGCCGCCGCCCGCCAACAGATAGGCCCAGGTGGCCCAGCGGAGGCGCTCGCGGGTCGTGATCCATTCCAGCAGTGCATAATACACGCCGATGCCGAACACGAGCCCGGCAACCTTGCCCAGGCTAAACCCGATGTCGAAGGTGGCGTAGAGGCTCACGAGCACCATCACCAGGAGCAGGACTAACACCCCATCTAAGGGACTGCGCGGCACGAAGCGGCCCCGGGCGCGCCGGCGCGCGAGCCAGAGCCCCGGCAGCCCGAGCAGCAGGATCACGCGTTCTGGCGCCGGGAAGAGGAAAAAGGGGGCCAGCAGGGCCAGCCATCCGAGCTCTGTGCGCACCAGCCACTCGGCGATCGCGGGGCGGGGCGGCCGCGCCGCCGCCCGGGCGGCGGCCTCCGGCTCCTGCGGCGGGGGGGCGGGGGGTTCTGGCCCCGGCTGGGGCGCGCGGATCTGCTGCCACCCGGCGCCCAGAGCCGCGAGCCCCAGCAGCGCCCAAACCGCGCGCTCGAGCCCGCTCCCCGCGCTCAGGGCCAGGCCGGCGCCGACCAGGCCCAGGCCCAGGTAGAGCCCGGTATTGGCCCGTAGCCGCCGGCCGCCCCGATACGCCGCGTAACTGACGGCGGCGAGTATCCACGCCGCTCCCCCGATCCAGATGCTGTTGGCCAGGACCAAGCCCCAATTAATCATGCAGCCCGGCGATCGGTGGGCATGGGTTTAGCGCCCTTTGAATCCCAGGACCACCGGGATCGTCTTCAGCAAGATTTTGAGATCCAGAAAGGGCCCCTGGTGTTTGATGTAATAGAGATCGTACTGCAGCTTGATCACGGCATCTTCGACACTGGCCCCATAGCGATACGTGACCTGCGCCCACCCGGTCAGGCCCGGCTTGACGGCGTGCCGCACACGGTAGAAGGGGATCCGCTGCGACAGTTGGTTGACAAAGTGCGGGCGCTCGGGCCGGGGGCCGACCAGGCTCATATCGCCTTTCAAGATATTCCAGAACTGGGGGATCTCATCCAGGCGGGTGCGGCGCAGCAGGCGGCCGATGGGGGTGATCCGCGGATCGTTCTCGCAGGCCCAGACCGCCCCGGTGGCCTTCTCGGCGTCCTCGACCATCGAGCGGAACTTGATCACGTAGAAGATGGCGCCGCCTTTCCCGACCCGCGCTTGTTCGTAAAAAAGCGGACCCGGGGAGGTCAGGCGATTGGTCACCCAGACCAGCGGGATGAGGCCCAGCAGCAGCAAGCTCCCCAGCAGGCCGGCGGCGACATCAAACAGCCGCTGGCAGAGCAGATAAAAGCGATAGGTGGCCGGCTGGCTCAGCGGCATGGTCACCGAGAGCGCCCGGCCGGCGTGCTCGATCGGCACCCGGCCGGTCAACCGCTCATAGAGCGCCGCCATAGTCGTAATCGAGATGCCCATCTCCCGGCAGGTCAGGATCGCCTCGAACAGCGCACTATGGATCGTGTCCAGGTGGGTAATGGCCACGACCAACTCGTGGGGCTGGTGCTGTTGGACCAGGTCGACCAGGGTCTGGTGGGTGCCCAGCACCGGCACGCCCGCGACAAGGGTGCGCTGCTTTGCCGGATCGTCGTCGACGAAGCCCAGGATCTGGTAGACGACATTATGCTGTCCGGGCCCATGGCGCATCTCGTTCAGGGCCTGCACCAGCGTCTGGCCGGCCGATCCGGCGCCGACAATCAGCGCCCGCGGATGGAACCGGGGCTGGACCAGCACTTTGGCATAGGTGACCCGCCAGGCGGCGATGCCGGCAAAGCCGAGCAGAGGGAAGGCCAGGATGTCGAACCGTGAAGAGGGCAGCGCCGGCGTCACATACGGAATCAGCAGATAGATCAGTGAGGTCATAAACACCGCGCCCCCGGCATGGCTGACCGACTGCTGGGTGTCGGCGGCCAGGGTGAGGTGATAGCAGCGGAACAAGAAGGCGCAGACGAACCAGACCCCGCTCAGGATCATAAACCAGGGCCAGCGATCCAGGAACGGCTGCACCGAGAAGTTCCAACCAAGGCGCATCGCCAGGGTCACGAATAGGGCGCCGTTCAGCAGGAGCACGTCCAGGCAGCCTAAGAGTAATTTGCGTTCGGAAACATGCAGCGAAAGACGATCGATGGCACCTGCTGCATTGACAAGCGTCGCACTTGTCTCGGGCCTTGCAGCATCACTAGCCATTGTGGCGACCTCCATCCCCACTTTCTGAGTGTTGTATACTTTTTATTCACTCCTCCATCCGACCGTCTCTAGTCTATCAGAAATCGCGATAATATGCCAGTAGCAGTGCCTTATTTTCCACCGAGCGCTGCTCCCTATTTATCCTGAGCATTTGCGATCTGGATCAGCGGGTCTTGTGGCGGCGCCGGGACGCTGACCGTGAGGGCGCGCACGGAAAAGTCGGCGAACCAGACGCTGCCTTCCCCCCACGCGCGCAGCAAAGGCGCAATATCCGCGGCCTGGTCTCTGCGATTCCAGGCGATGATCGTTACCCGTTGCCACCCCCCTGGGGCATTCGGCAGAAACCGTTCCCCGGCCCAAAGCACCTGCGGGTCGGCCGAGAGCCAAAGGCCCGCTGTGGGACTCAGCGCCCCCGCCGTTCGGTAGACGAAGCTGATCACGTAGGGTTGGCCGCTCTGTAGGGTAATGGGTCCGTGCCAGATCCCGGCCCGGGCGGTTTCCCGGCTGGCGACGTGTTCGATCTGCAGGCCATCGATACGCACGGCACTGCGGCCTTGATAGGGGGCCGCACTGTCCAACCCGATGACGAACAGCGCGCGATTCCAGGGGTTGCCGGTCGTCATCGAAGAGCGGACCCAGCCTTGAGGTACCTCTTCCTGCGGGTCGCGGCGTTCAAAGTTCCCATTCACCGCCAGATTCGGGCCCAGCTGTACCGCGGCCCCGGGTATTTTTAGCAGCGCGGCCACGCTGGTCCCCTGGCTGGCCAGGAGGGATGCACTGGTGGACAGCCGCTCGGGGGCCGCCGATTCTAGGGGCTGCGCCCCCTCTTGTTGCCGTCCATCCCGATCTTGCCATTGCAACGCGTTAGCGGTCCGTTGCCCCACGGCTGTCGCCCAGAAGCCGGGATCCGCCAGCCGGGGAGTAATGACCTGGAATTCAGGCGCCGCCGGTTTTGTGCCGAGCGCCAGGGCGAGAAAATCGCTGGTGGGCGGACCCGTAATCGGCGCTTGTTGTGTGTGCTGGAGGTAGTTCTCGACGAGTTGCGCCGCGATTCCAGCGGGTAAATCCGGCTTAGGGCTCAGGTTTTGGTACAGCTGGGTCGCCGCGTCGGCCTGGCCGGCGCGCACAAAAGTGCCCACCATCAGTTGCCCCAGGTTGGGGTCGAGCTCTTTTTCTTGCGCCAGCGGCTGCAAGATGCGGGCCGCGGCGGCGAGATCGCCGCCGGCAGCCAGCCCTGCTCCCGCTTGCCAGCGAATATGGGAGTCTTGCGGGGCAAGCTGCACGGCTTCGTCAAAGAGGGCCGGTTCCACTCGCCCATGCAGCCGCTCTAGCTGCGCGTAATTAAAGATAATTAGCGGATAGATCCGCAGCGCGAGGCAGCCGCCGATCACGCAGGCCAGCAGGGTGCCGCCAGCGCGGCGCGCGACGGATTCTGTCTTAACCCCTTGTCTTAGCTTGAGCATTCTTTACCGTGCGTTGGGCGGCCAGTGCGTGAATGCGCTCCAGGCCGGCAACGGATTGTTCCCAGGTGTATTTTTCCTCTATCAATTTGCGTGCCGCCCCGGCTAAGCGCTGTCGCAATTCCCCGTCGGCCACCAGACGCACTACCTGTCGGGCAAACGCGGCGGGATTCTCCCCAATCAGCAGGTGTTCACCATGGATCGCGTCGATACCCCCTAATGCATACGGAGTGATGACGAGGGGGGTGCCGCAGGCCATGGCCTCTAGGACTTTGAATTGCATACCCGATCCCGCACGCAGGGGTACCACTGCTACAGTCGCGCGCGCGAGGTAGGCCTGTATACTCTCGACATAGCCCGTGATGGTGATGGCGCGATCAGCTGCGGCCAGTTTTTGCACCAGACGCGGCGGGTTGGCTCCCACGATTTGAAACACGATGTTCGGTAGCTCCCGCTTGATGAGGGGCAACACTTCTCGCGCAAACCAGCAAACGGCGTTAGCGTTGGGAAAGTACCCCATATTTCCACTAAAGACCAGTGTTTGGGGCTCTCTGTCTTGGAGAAGGAACGGAAATTGAACGATATCCACCCCGATGGGGTTGACATGCAGATTCGGAAACGATCCGATGGCGGCCTGGTCGATCGGAGAAACGACGGTAACTTCGTCAAACGTGCGGCAAATCGTTTGTTCGTAGCGCAACAACCGTTTGTGCTCGATATAGGTGGCCAGCCGCAGGGGGCCGTGCTCTCGGTGATGACGACGTGCCATATTCAGGGATAAGGCATCGATCAAGTCGATCACCCGGGGCAGCGCCGGAGTCGATTCCAGATACGGCGCCATCCGGGCCAACTGAACGTGTGCCAGATCAAACCGGCCCGTATGGACCTGGTTCCTGACCGCCTGGATCATGGCAGGCATCTGATAGAGCAGCGTTTGGAATGGAT
This sequence comes from Chloroflexia bacterium, assembly GCA_035310405.1. Classification (GTDB taxonomy): domain Bacteria; phylum Chloroflexota; class Chloroflexia; order QHBQ01; family JAICKM01; genus JAICKM01. The sequence continues at coordinate 14,750 of DATGEF010000326.1, forward strand.
ACCGCGAAAAAACACCACTCGCGAGATTGCGGGGCATGCGCATGCGGCGCAAGGGGACAGTGAGAACGTGGGCGCAATACGGGGCGATTTGCTCCACGGCAGCGCGGGACACGTGTGCCGTGCTGAAGGACAGGAGGGTGATCTCATGCTTGCCGCCCAGCAACCGTAGCTCATGATAGCCGCGGACTTGGTCCCCCTTTAACGGAGGGTAGGGAAAGCGGGCACTGACAAACAGGATTCTCATTCTGCGGCGGCCTGTTCATAGACTGCCAGCGTTTCCCGGGCCGTCCGCGGCCAGGAGAACGGGCGCACCTGCTGGTGCCCTCGTTGAACGAGCCTCTCCTTGAGGCCGCTGTCGTTGGCGATCTGCGCCATGGCCTGAGCTAAGGCGGCGGTATTGGTGGGATCCACCAAGAGCGCCGCCGTGCCGGCGATTTCCGGCAAGGATGTCACCGTTGAGCTGATTACCGGGGTGCCACAAGCCATCGCTTCGAGCACCGGTAAGCCGAACCCTTCATACAGTGAGGGATAGACCAGCATCTCGGCGGCATTATACAGGGCCACCAGCTCCTCTTCGCCGATAAAGCCCAGGAGCTGCACGCTGTCTTCCAGGCCCCAGCGGCGGACCTGAGTCGCGAAATAGGCGTGCTCGCGGGCGCTGAGTCCTGTAATAGCCAGCTGGTGGGCGCTAGGATCTTGCGCCTGAAAAAGGGAAAACGCCTCAATGATCCGGGCCGTATTCTTGCGTGGATCGATTGCTCCCAGTGTGATAATCAGGGGGCGGGGCAGCCCGTATTTGTCCCGGACTGCCTGAACGTACGCGCCATCCGCGAGCTTGTGGAATGCGGGGCTCGGCGCCAGCGGTATCACTGTTATTCGCGGCGCCGGGATCTGCAGGCGCTTGACGATATCCGACTGGGAAAAGTGCGAGTCGGTCGTGATTCGGGTCGCGTGCGCGGCAGCCCGGGGCACGACGGTGCGGCGGTAGAGGCGGCCGAGCCGCTGGTAAACAGAAGGCGGGAAGGGCAGGACGCTACCCGGTAGCATATACATCACGTCATGTAACGTGAGGACTAAGCGCGTCCGGTTGGCCTTCATAATCGGGGCAGTATTAGCCGGGCAGTGTAAGACATCGACTCGGTCCCTGGCGGCCTGCCACGGCAGCAGAATCTGCTCCCACACGGGATAGAGCCGCGGTCGCAACACCTTCACCTGAAAGCGCGGATCGCGGGGGACATTTTGCCCCAGACGGATAGCGTCCGTATATAAGAAAAACTGGTGGGCTGTCGGCAACTGGGCTAGTTGGTTCACCAAATGATACACAAAATTGCCCATGCCGCGGCGATAGGCAATTAGGCGAATGTCGATACCAATATTCATGTTTCGTCAATTTCCCCGGTCCTACAGGCGGGGTACCACAATGCTTTCACGTTCGCTCCCCAGCACTCTCGTCCGCGCTGATTCCACTAATTTGTATTTCTTGACGTAGATCTGCGTTATGCGGGGGTAACCTGCTGGACAGACTGGTACTGATACTACCTGTTAGGTTAAGGAGCAGGCCGTACACGACCACAAGGACTAGGTCGGCTACACCAAAAAACAGGGTGCTGACAAAAGTGCCCCGTACCAGTTGCAGAACTTCGACAGAGGGTACTCCCACCCGAAGACGATCAACCGCGGGGCGCAGCATCTGTCGATGTAACCAACAAGCCAGATAACCCAGCAATCCCCCCAGGATGAGGATCCCGAATAAACCGAAATTTGCATAGGCGTTTTCAAACCCCGGGGGCACGACCGATCCCTTATAGGGGTACGCAGCACTTAGATAATCGGCTAGGCCCGCGATCGGGGAGGACGGATCCGTGCGCACTCCGTTGGGAAGTAGCTGCACAATCACATCGAACGTCGATAAGCCGAGATCATGAGTCAGGCCACCATTGTTCAGCTCATAGGTTAAGATACCGGCTACTCCGGTAAATCCTTCCACATTGCTGCTATAAAACCAACTGGCGGTATCGTCCACGGTGCGCGTCGAGAAAAACTCTTGTACCGCGGCAACATCCAGGGCGCCGTTGACGGTATGGGTGTTGCCAAAGTCGCGGTATAGGCCGAAGACGATAAACACAAGAAACAGGACGAAAATCAAGCCGACTAACGCCCGCCGCGATACCTCACGCCAGCAATAATTCAACAGTAGCGCTACCTGCAAGAGCATGAAAGCGGTCAGGAAACGGGAGTTTAATAAGGTTATGCCCAATGTGAGCATGAAGAGAGCCACATCCAGCACGCTCCAGCGGGCCTGGATGACCACTTTGTGGAGCAAAGGGAGCTTGCCCAGTCCCACGGCAACCAATAGCAGCGTCTGTCCAGCAACGGCGCGGCCAGGTTCCGCCAGGGCCGCCTGGAAGCCGCCCAGGAGCGTAATCAGGAGCAGGCTGGCGCCAAGCGTCCATCCCGCCACCAGGAGCGATGTTAGGGGGGAGGCGGCCTGTGCGGCTGCTACGGGGGCCCGGGGGGGGGGCGCGATCACTCGTCGACTGCCGATCCAGTAGCTAAGACTAAAACAAACCACGCCTAAGCCAATGTAAAAGTTGGCCAGGCGGGCACCATCCAGGCTTACAATCTGAAACAAATGTCGAACTTCGAGCGCGCCGGTTTGCTGAAACTGGCTTAACATCCACCAGGCCTGTCCCTGGACGAGCAGGAGCATGGCCGCCACAATTAAAATGGCATACAGATTCCGCCGCCGGGGACGTGCTATTTCCACGCCCAAGATCGTGCCGAGTAACAGGATCTGTAGATAGAGCCAGTACCAATCCGCAACGAGATCGCTGCGGAAAGCCTGGTCAATGGCTTGGAAAAAGTGTATTACCAGCATGGGATGGCTAACCTTGGACTGTGATCTCTACACCTGTGCGACATCATTATACTCCGCATTCACCTGGGCGAAGCAGTAAATAGACGTGGAAAACGCTGATATCACCGGCAGGTGAGTCAGCATACGATCGACCATGGTCAGTTCGCGGTCCCAACGCGCGCGCCAGGGTCGGAGCGCGCGCAGTCGATAGCCCAGAAAGATGGGTAAGAAGCTATCATACCCGATCTCTGCCACCCGGAAGCTAACCATGCGCAGCAAAAATTGTAACTCGGCTTTCGTCATCCGGACGGAATGTGCCCAGCGCCCCGAGCGCTGGGCGATTTGTTCGGAAATCGAATATTCATTGGGAAAGCGGAAGATGACAAACCACCCGGTCGGGGTAAGGATCCGCCGGATCTCCTGGAGCGAGTTCAGGATGTTATCGACATGTTCTAATGTACCGCTGGAGACTACCACGTCAAAGCTGGCATCGGGCACATCAATGTGTACAGGCCCGGTGAGCGGAAAATAGCTGATGCGCTCATCAAGGAAGGCGGTGGTGTTGGGGCGACGGCTCCAATCACAGGCCGAGACCTGGTGCCCGCGGTTGGCAAGCAGCCAGGCAACTTGACCGAAGCCACAACCCCAATCCAGGACGCGGGCTTGGGGGGGAATGCGCCGCTGAATGCGACCGCTGTCGCGGACATAGACCCCTGCTCCCGGTATATTATCGAGATGCACTACTTGTTTCTGGTATTCGCCCCCGCGACTGCCGTACTCACGCGCCGCCTGCACAATGTACTGGCACTCCCGGCGAAGGGTTGGATTCATCAGTTGCTTCTCCGAATGTGTAGATATTTTCGGCCCATTACCCAAACGAGACATCAGCTTCTACTAACCCCTTTCCCGCGGCCGGGGGGTGTCCCGGAGTAGGGCATCGCAGGCGGCCAAATACCGCGCGTACACCAGATAGAAGGTCTGGCGCAGAGAACGCGCGCGTAGGCCGCGCACTAGATCGGCACTGATCCCCAGAGTCGTGCGTATGAACCAAAACAGCGACAGCAGGGAAGGCCGCCGCCGCAATTGCCGCATGGCCACATAATTAGATCCGTAGGCATACTCGAATTGCCGCTGGGGAGATGCGCCGGTATTGCTCAAGCTGGGATGGCTCACCAATAACTTCGGCAGCATGATTGTCCGAGATCGCGGCTGCTCAAAATGCCGGAACACCAGTGCAAATCCCTCGCCGGCTTGTGCCGCAGTGGCACTGCCCGGGCCGTAGCTTTCATCCAGACCTCCCAGGGCGAAGAAGTGATCGCGCGCCCAAATCAGGGTCCACTCGATACAGTGCCGGCTAAAATTCCAGCGGGTTAGTTTGCCGGGCGAAAACCGCCGGCCAGCCTCCGCTCGTCCTAGAATCACCAGATCGGCCTGACGGGCCAAGGCATCTTTGAGACGGGCCTGCCATAGGGCGGCGGGACCCACCAGGATACAATCGCTATCGGGACAAAAGATATATTCGCTACGCGCCGCGCGAGCGCCTAGATTCCGCGCCGCGGCCGCACCGACCCGGGGCGAGGTGAGGATGCGCAGATCCAGATCCCGCCCGGCCAGTTGGTCGGGACTCCATGTGCCCATCTTGACGACCAGCACCTTTTGCCCCGGCAGGCGCACGGCAATGGAATCCAGGCATTGCTGAAGCAGGCGCACTTCTTCCAGGCAGGGGATGACAATCGTCAGATTTTCTAGACCCATGGGCCGTATTGATCTCATTGTATGGACTGCGGGGGGCCGGCGGCGGGCGGCAGGGGGTGGCTGGGCGTGCCGCAGCCCAGCCACAGGCGCCGCTCCCCAGGGTCCATGCTCTGAACCAGGGACCGGAAACCGGTGAGCTGGCCCCGAGTATAACTCCAAGTGATGGCCGCCGCCCCCCGGTCACGCGGCCACGCCCGCGCCGTGCGCAGCATACTTTTGCCGATCCGCAACAGATACAGTCCCAGAAAGCGCGAATACGAATGTGGGTGCATCATGCCGGTCAGATAGGGCGCCGCCAAGCCGAAGCCATAAAAGAGCCGGGCCAGATAGTCGACGCTGATCCGCTGCCGGGGGATCTGGTGATGGAGCACGCAATCCGGCGTGTACCAGACTTCATAGCTGTGCCGGCGGATACGGACCAGTATCTCGACATCTTCCCCCGCGGTCAGGTTCTTGCCCTGGCGGCCCATCAGAAACTGTTTATTCAGCCAGCCACTCTGCTCGATCGCGCACCGCTGCACGACCAGCCCCGCGCCCGGCAGGTGGCTCGTGAGCCCGGATGGGGGTAACTGGCGCGGCTGAGGCCCGTGATCTGAGGCGGCAAACGACATGGCGTGGCGGCGCAGGAGCGGCGGCGGCGGGACTTCCCAATCCAGGATGACGCGTCCTCCAAAAACGCCGCAACGCGGGTGCACGTGCGCGAACCGGGCCGCCTGGGCCACCCAATCCGGACACAATACACAATCGTCGTCCACAAACGCAATCCACGGGCCGTGCGTGTGGCGGATGCCGCACAGCCGGGCGGGAGTCAACCCCTGCCGGACTTCGGCGATCCGGTGTAATCCCGGTATCCGGCCGCCCGCAATATACTTTTCGATCACAGCGGGCGTGGCGTCGGTGGAATTATTATCCACCACACAAACCGCCCACTCGATCGGCGCCGGTACTTGCTGTTCCGCAATGCTGGCCAGGGTTCTGTCCAACAACCCCGCGTTATTATAGGTACAGATGATCAGATCAATCACGCCAGATACTTCCCTTTAAAGTGCACAAGTGCGCACGCGGCCAATCACTGCAACGTCTGCTCGTGCGCTCCAACCGCCGCCAACACGACACGGAGCAGCGTTCGGCCAGGGGTCGGGTCGAGCTGGCTGACGGCCTTCGCGTGGGCGTCGATTCCCATCTGCGGCCAAGCGCTCTGCCGGTGCCAGGCACGCTCCAGGGCGGCGCCGAACGACCGGGCCGTGGGGGCTTCCGCCACAAACCCGGTGTGCCCCTCCGCGATCCACTCGCCATTGCCCCCCA
>DATGEF010000327.1:0-4150 GCA_035310405.1 Chloroflexia bacterium
GATCGCGACCAACCGGCAGGGCCAGCAGCTGGCCCCGGCCGGCTCCTGCCGGGACCTGTTCTTGCACGTCCCGGCGGCCCACCTGGATCGCGCCCAGGCCCTGATCGCGGACCATCTGGCGGGCCAGGCCGAGGTCTACCCGGTCGCCGACCTGATCGCGCGCGGATTCTTCGGCCCCCCCGCGCCCCGCTTCCTGGAGCGGGTCGGCAACCTGGTGGTGCTGCCCTATGAGGGCCAATCGGTCTACTGGCGCGGCGGGGGCCGCTTCGGCCAGTCGCTGTGGGGCAACCACGGCGGGCTGACCCGTGCCGAAATGGAGACGATCTTACTGGCCCGGGCCTACCGCTAGTGCGACCTCCAGCGACCCCTTGGGTGATGAGGAGTGAGCACGCCTACGTGCGAACGCTGCCCCACCCGCGTTCGCACCTGGGGGTGCTCACTCCTCCCTCAACGATCGCCCACGGGGTGGCGGGAACTTGCACTAGACCACGATGCTGGAAGTGATCACGCCGGGGCTGCTTTCCACGGTGCAGGACGCCGGGCGCCTGGACTACACAGACCTCGGGGTGCCGCGGGCCGGGGCCTGCGATCCCTGGGCCTTGGCGGCGGCCAACCTGCTGCTCGGCAACCCCCCGGGGGCGGCCGCCCTGGAGATCACGATCGCGGGGCCGGCGCTGCGGGCGCGGCAGACGGGGGTGGTCGCCCTGGCCGGCGCCGACCTGGGCGCCTGGATCGCCCCCGAGGATCGCGCTCTGGCCCCGGGGGGCGCCTACCTGCTGCGGGCGGGCGCGACGCTCGCCTTTCGCGGCGGGCCGCGCGGCGCCCGCGCCTACCTGGCCTTGCCCGGGGGCATCGTGGTGCCACGGGTGCTCGGCGCGGCGGCCACGTACCTGGCGGGCGGCTTCGGCGGCCTGGACGGCCGGCCGCTGCGGCCTGGTGACTACCTGCCCGCCGCCCACCCCGCGGATTGGCGGGCCGCCGGGCAGCTCTGGCCGGCCACCATCCCCGACCCCTATGTCGATCCCCCCTGCGTCCGGGTGCTGCCGGGGCCACACGCCGCCCACTTCGCCCCGGCAGCGTTGGCGACCCTGCTGGCGGTCCCCTGGGAGGTTGGGCCCCAGAGCGACCGCATGGGCCTGCGGCTGCAAGGGCCGGCGCTGCCTTTCGCCCCCGGGCGGGCCGACCTGGTCTCCCAGGGGGTCGTCTGGGGCGCGCTGCAGGTGCCGCCCGATGGCCAGCCGATCGCGCTGCTCGCGGACCACCAGACGGTCGGCGGCTACCCCATCCTGGCCGTGGCCATCACCGCCGACCGGCCCCGCCTGGCCCAACTGCCGCCGGGCGCGCGCCTCCGCTTCACCCTGACCACCCTGGCCGAGGCCCAGGCGGCGGTGCGCGCCCAGCAGGCCGCCCTCCACACCGCGGCGGCGCAGCTCGCCGCGCCCGCCCTGTGGGATCGGCTGGCGGATCAGATGGGCGGCTAGGGGCGACCCGGTGGAGCTGGCCTGTCGAAGCTGGCAGCCGGCCTGTCGAAACCAGCAGCCGGCCTGTCGAAACCAGCAGCCCGCCTGCTCAAAATGGCAGCGGGTCTGTCGAAACCGGCACCTGGCCTGTCGAAACCGGCACCTGGTCTGCTCAAAATGGACGATCCTCTGCCGAAAACAGCACCCGGTCTGCTCAAAATGGACGATCCTCTGCCGAAAGTAGCAGGACAGGTGCCGAAAATGCCAGATCAGGTGGCGAATATCCCAGACCAGGGGGCGAATATCCCAGACCATTACCAGAGACTACGTCAGAGACTACGTCAGAGACTAACACAGAGACTCCAGAGAGTGTGTGTACGGGCCCGCGCTCTCCGCGATCGATCCATTCACGGTGACGACGCGGGACGCAGTCCTGAGTGGCAAGTCCTGAGTGCTGACCGCTGACCGCTGACCGCGCGTCCAAATGCAGCACCCTCGCCCGCGCCCGGGAGAGGGCAGGGTGAGGGCCGCCCGCACACGGGTGAGGGCCGCACCTGGGGCGGGAGGCCGGGCGGCTGAAGCCGCGGCAACAACGGGCGCAGCCCGCCTGCGCGGGCTGCCGGAATCGCGCGTGGTATACTTCAGGTCTTCGCCGCATTGATCGGTACGGGCTCGTCAACCAGGGGAGCTGCGCGGGTGGTCCGCCACCCTGTATAATATAGCCAAGATACAGGACCCGCGAAACGCGTGGTGCCTGATGACGAAGTCCCCCGCCCGACCTGGGTTGCCTGGAGGTTCAAAAACGTGATGCGGACAGTAACGCCAAGATGGGTTCGACCGCTCTGGCTCTTCACCTTAGCGGGATCGGTAGGCGCGCTGGTCCTCCACCTCGCCAGCCTTTGGCCCGCCTGGGGATATATCCTCGGGCTTCCTGTATATGCTGGCACAGAACATTAACCGTGGCTGGAACTTGCACTGGCTGTGGCCCTATTCGGGCCGCCAAAAGAGTGGTTAAACCTCTATACTGTGGGAGGCACACCGGAGGTCCTATGCTATGGGAGAGACGAGACCACGCATGAATGAGGCGGGCACGGGGCCCCGGCGCCCCCGTCTCGCTGCCATGGCCCTGGTGACGACGATTTTGCTCGCCGGCCTGGGCATTACGACCGCCTTGGGTAGCAGCGTAGGCCGGGTGCTGCTGCTCCCGGTCTTGTTCCTCGCCGGCGCGTGGCTACTTTATGATCTCATTCTATATGATCCGCTGCTGCCGGCGTTGCGGCTGCCCCCGCCCGATCAGCCTGGGAGCGGCCCGCTGCGCCGGGCCAATCGCGTGCTGAATATCACTCTCTTCTGGCTACTCGTGGTGGCCGGGTTGGATATCGCGAGTGGGCACACGAATCTCATGGAACTGGGTATGATGACCGTAGCCTTGGGGGGCGTACTTTGGGGGCTGGTGGCGCGCTGGCGGCGCTTGTGACGGCCGCCCGCGACCGATCTGGCTACTCGGGCGGGTGGTGGGGCTCTGCAGCGGCGCGCGCCTGTGCTACCGCCGCCTGCAGGGTGGCCCAGGCCCGCCGCACCGCTGGCCCGAGTTGCGCTGCCCAGCCCTCGATGTAGGCCCCGTCGATCAGGGGCGTCGGGCGCCATAGGTCGGTGAGCAGGAGATTCAGGCAATCCCGGAACTGCCGCTCGCTCTCACCCAGCGCATACCAGCGGAGTTTTTGCACCAGCAGATCGTCCGGGGCGTAGACGGCCGCCGTCTGCCCTTCCAGCACCTCCTCCCGCCGCCGCCGGGCCAACGCGGCCACCTGCGCTGGGTCACCGGGACGGAGCGGAAACAGGTCCACCTTGATCTGTGTTGCCATGTCGATAAAGGAGTACATGCCGCCGCTGGGGCCGCCACGTTGCCGGAAGGCGGCTGCCATGAACTCCGCATCCAGGTAGTAGCGATCGGGCGGAAAGTGGGCGCAGAACTCGGCGATCCGGGTGAGCGGGAGGTCGACCACGATGTCGATGTCATGGGTCATGCGGGGTACGGCCCAGACGCCTAGTGCGACGCTGCCGCCAATCATATAGGGTACCCCCATCTGCTCCAGCACGGTGGTGACTGTATGGAGCAGATCCGCCTCCTCGGTCACGGCGCGCGGTCCTCCTCGGCGAGCAGGGCCAGATGGGCTTGTACGGCGCGGGCCAGGTCGGCTGGGCTCAGTTGGGGACGCTCCCGTTGGAGCCGCGCGGCCAGGAGGCGCATCTGCCCCCGGCGCAACGCCCACATCTGGGCGAGCTTCATCGCCGGGGCCATGCGGGCGTAACCGGCGATCTGCATCCAATCAGACGGCTGCCAGCCGATGCGCCGCAGGAGCTGAGCGGCGCGAGCGGCGGCTTCCGGCTGGGATTGGGCAATGTAGTATCCACAGGCGCCCGGTTTGCGGGAATAACGGATCGGCAGCCCCGCCCGCTTGAGGACCTGCAGGTCCCCCCAGAGCGTGGGAACGGGCTGCCGACCGTAGCAGCGCCGGCCCAGGGCCGCTTCGACCAGGTGCAGCAGCGCCGGCACGGCGAGCGGGTGGGGGGTGGCCGCCAGCACCTGGGCCGTGGCGAGTTGGCGGCGGCCGACACGGGTCTGTTGGGCAATGCCGAGGGCCGCTTGGGTCAGATCGATGGGCTCCATGCCGCCAGTATAGGCCAGA
>DATGEF010000328.1:0-3961 GCA_035310405.1 Chloroflexia bacterium
TCGTGCGGTGCAGGGCTTTGCGCTCCCGCAGGAGCAAGCCGGCGTACACGGCCTGCCGCGTCAGCGCGTGCCGGAAGGCAAAGCGATCGGCCGATTCTTCGACCATCAGCTGCCCGGCGATCAGCTCCTTGATCAAGCCCAGCAGATCGCGCTCGGCGGTGCCGGTCACTTGTTGCAAGAGGGGGAAATCCGAACGGCGGCCCGCCACGGCGGCGACGAGGAGCAGGTTCCGGGCGGGGGGGCTGAGCTGTTGGCTGCGCCGTTGCACCGCATCTTGCACCGTGCGGGGGATGTGCAGCTCGTGGACCGGCTTGCGGCTCCAGGCGCCGGCGGTGTAGAAAATCTCGCCCCCGGCCAGCAACGATTTCAGCACCTCCTCAGCAAAGAAGGGATTGCCTTCCGTGAGATCATACAGCGTGGTCAGGAAGTCAGCATGCACCGGGTGCGCCTGGGGGAAGATCGCCCGGATCAAGGAGTCCAGCTCGCCCGGTGTCAGCGGGGCCAGGGGCAGCTCGCTGGCCAGGCGTGCGCGGTCGAGCTCGGCGAGAAAATGCCCCAGGGCCGGGTGGAGCTCGTCGCTGCGATAGGTCAACAGCAGCAGGATCGGCTGCTCGGCGATCCGGCGGGCCAGGATGAGGAGAAATTCCAGGCTCGTCTCGTCGCACCAATGCAGGTCCTCGACGATAATCAGCCGCGCGGCCCCCGCGGTGGGGGGCTGGACGAAGAAGTGCATGAGCGCCTGGAAGAGGTGCCGTTTTTCCTGTTCGGGCTCCCGGGCCGGGGCGGGCGGCCGCGCCGGCAGGAGCGGGGCCAATTCGGGCAGCAAGCCCGCGAGATCGGGGGCCGCCGGCCCCAGCAGACGGGTGCGGTCCTCGGCCGGGCCCGCGAGGAGCAGGGTGCGCAACAGGTCCAGCAGCGGGCCATAGGGCAGGGCGCGATCCGGCTCAAAGCACTGCCCCTGAAGGATGGCCGGCCCGGCGCCAGGGGCCGCGGGCCCGCGGGCCAGCCACTGCGCCCTCGTGGCCGCGACGAGCCGGGACTTCCCGATCCCGGCCTCCCCGGAGACAAGCACCGTCTGACCCTGGCCGGCCGCGGCCTGGGCGCTGCGCGCCTCCAGAGCGGCCATATGGGATGTGCGGCCGATCAGGACCGAGCAAACGATCGGGCGATCCAACGGAACAGCCATCGGGCCTACCCTTTCCCTAATCTCGTACCGTATTGTACCACAATAGTATCGTGGCGCCAGTATTCTCCTGCGCCCCCACGCACTCCGCCCCCTGGGGGGCGCGGCATCGTTTGGCAGTTGTAGGGGCACGGCGTGCCGTGCCGCGGCCCGCCAAAACTCGTAGCAATTTAGTGAGCAAAAGGCTTGACTTTCCGGCGCCGGTGTGCTATAATGCACGTGTGTGCAACAGATTGTAGCGCAAGGGATAGCGCTAGCCATGAGGAGGGGTGTTTATGTCCGCGATCCTGGACCCGGCGGGGAGCAAGCTCCTGGTCGACGAGTCGCCGCTGATTGTGCTGCCGCAGCTGGCGGCGGCGATCGGGCTGCCCGAGGCGCTTATGCTGCAGCAGATCCATTACTGGCTGCGCACCGCGGGCAAGCCCCGCGACGGCGCCCTCTGGATCTACAACTCCTATGCCGAATGGCGGGTGCAGCTGCCTTTCTGGACGGTGTCCACGTTGCGCCGGGTCTTGCTACACCTGCGGGCGCAGGGCCTGATCCGCACCGCCACCTACAATGCGCGGCCGAACGACCGCACCCTCTGGTATACCATCGACTATGCGGCGGTGGCCGCGCTCGGCGTGCCGCTCGGGTCTGCCGCAACCAGCCACCCGCCTGCCGCCATCAGCAGCCCGCCTGCCGCCATCAGCAGCCCGCCTGCCGCCATCGGCAGCCCGCCTGTCGCCATCGGCAGCCCGCCTGTCGAAACGGGCAATTGGTCTGCTCAAAATGGACGATCCTCTGCCGAAACTGACAGGCCAGGTGCCGAAAGTAGCAGGCCGGGTGCCGAAAATGGCAGACCATGTGCCGGATTTGAACCACCATTACCAGAGACTACTACAAAGACTACGTCAGAGAGTAACACAGAGACTCCAGAGAGTGTGTGTACGCCCGCGCGCTCCGCGATCGATTCATTCACGGTGACGGAGCCGTTGCTGAGTTGGTGGGCCAGTGAGCGCACCGCGGCCAGCCTCGGCCCCGACGCCATCCCACTCGCCCGTGAGACCGATGCCTGGCGCGACTACCTGCGCCGCGCGGGCCACCGGCCCGCCGACCTGGCCGCCCATTGGCGCCAATGGATGCGCCACGCCATCCGCTACTATCTGCAACGCCCGCCCGCCAGGGAGCCGGTCCATGCGGGCCGCGTTCCCGAGTTTGACCTCGCCGCGGCCGAGGCGCGCGCCGCCGAGTCCCGCGCCGCCGCCGCCCAGCTCATGGCCGCGGTCCGCGCGATTCCCCGACCTCAACGGGCTGCCGGCTGAGGCGGGCCCCCTGGGGGTGCTCGGCAGGATTTTGCACGGGCGGTGGCCGGCTAGAATGCGGCGCGGGAACGCACCTCTCCCCTCGCCCCTCCCCGGCGCGGGGAGGGGAAAAGACGGTGGGCCGGCCGGGCAACAGGGTGGCCGCCCGCCCCCATATTCCCCTCCCCGCGCCGGGGAGGGGTTAGGGGAGAGGTCTCTCGCCGCCCGCGGATCCGCCGCCCCGCCGGGTTGCAAAAACCTGCCGAGCACCCAAACGAAGGAGCGTCGCCGATGACTCAAGCGCGCCTGGAAGAGATCCAGCCGGGGATCATGCTCGCGCCGTGCCCCTTGCCGCCCGGGTGGGATATGGACGTCGCGGTGGTGCTGGCCCGCGGCGCCCAGCTGGCCGTGATCGACAGCGGCGTGGCCGGCTTTATGCCGGCGGCGATCGGGCCGGCCCTCACCGCGCTGGATCGGACGCTGGCCAGCGTGGACCTGATCGTCAATACCCACGGCCACTGGGATCATGTGCAGGGCAACGCGGCCATCCAGGCGGCCAGCGGCGCCCCGATCTGCATCCCGGCCGCGGATGCGCCCGACCTCGAGTCGCCGCCGGACCGGCTGCTGGGCGAGGGCGACCTGATCGACCTGGGCGCCGGCTGCGTCTTCGAGGTGCTGGCGACGCCGGGCCATTCGCCCGGCATGGCCTGCCTGTACGCCCGCGCGGCCGGGTTGCTGATCGTCTCCGACGCCGTGCAGGGCTATGGGCCGGCCGGGCTGCCCCTCTACTTCCACTCGGGGCGCCAGTACCGCGCCAGCCTGGCGCGCCTGGCGGGGCTGGCCGTCGAGACCCTGGTGCTGGGCCACCCCTTCGCCTGGACGGGGCCGCCCCGCTTCGTCCACCGGGGAGCGGCGGCCCGCCGGTTCCTGGCCGACAGCCAGGAGGCCGCGGCCAAGGTGGCCGACGCGGCGGACTCCGCGATCGCGCACTGCGGCGATCCGGCGTTGGCGAGTGTCGCGCCGGCGTTCGTGCGCCGGCTGGCGGCCGATCCGCTGTTTGGATTGGGGCCAGAGCCGGGCTTGAGCCGGCTGGCCGCGGGCACGTTGCGCAGCGAATTGCGCGATCGGGGGCTGGCCGAATGACCCGGACGCGGCGGGTGCGCTGCATTGTTTTGCACAGACGTCAGGCTGGCCAGAATGCGGCACGGGAGCCGTCCTAACCCCCAACCCCTTCCCTGCCAGGGAAGGGGCGCCCGCGGCCGGGTCCCTGGGGGGGTGCCCAGCACCCCCCTGCCCGCGCACGGGAAGGGGGGCAGGGGGGTTAGGAAAGTCCCCGATCGCCTGGGCCAAACAATGCAGCGCACCCTGAACTCGGGAGGATCTTGTGAAATCGGCCCTACTTTTGTATGACGGCACCTGCGCTTTCTGCACCCAGAGCGCCGGGCAGGCGCGGTGGCTGCGGCCCCGGGGCGGGTTGCGGCTCGCCGATGTGAAC
>DATGEF010000329.1:0-12203 GCA_035310405.1 Chloroflexia bacterium
GAAAGATGGGTGCGAATCACAGCGCGTGAAGCTCGCCTTCGTCGACCTCGAAGCGGGTCACGCCGGCCAGGAAGCCGGGATCGAACGGCGTCCAGTCGGTCGTCGTGATCAGCACCTGGGGCGGCCGATCGGTGGGGGCCAGCGGGCCGGCGAGGGCGTGCAGGAGGAAGCTGCGGCGGCGGGTGTCGAGCTCGGAGAGGATATCGTCCAGCAGCAGGACCGGGGAATCCCCGGTCTCGGCGCGCATCAGGGCGACTTCGGCCAGCTTGAGCGCCAGCACGGCGGTGCGTTGCTGCCCGCGGGAGCCGAACGTGGCCAGCGGCAGGTCGGCCAGGGTCAGGCGCAGGTCGTCGCGGTGGGGGCCCAGCAGCGACACGCCGCGCCGCACTTCGTCGCCGCGCAGCTTGTCCAGCTGGCCCAGCATTTCCGCCGCGATGCGCGTGACCAGGCCTTCGACATGGGGGATGCGCGCCTGCAGCCGGGCCGCCGCGGGCGTCTCGGCCTCGCCGGCAGCCGCCTGGACCCCCGCCCACTGGCTGGCCAGGTCCGGCGCCAGGGCGCCCCGGGCCTGGGGCGCCACGGCCGAGGCGTAGGCCACCTGGAGGTGGCCCTTGAACGGCGCATCGCTGGCCGCCGCGGTGGCGGTGCCGACCAGTTGGGTATGGATCGTGTTGGCCAGCCGATTGATGCGGGTGGCCCACACCTGCCGGCGCAGCACGATGTAGGCGCCGGCGCGGGCCATTTCCTCGTCCCAGAAGCGCAGCTCCTCGCGCACGCCGGCCGCCAGGGCGTTGCGGCCCTGTTCGCGCATCTGGCGCAGGAGGGCGTTGCGCTGCAACACCAGCTTGTTGTACTGGCTCAGCGCCCGAACATAGCGGTGGTCGACTTGCGCGATCGTCATGTCGAGATAGCGGCGGCGCAGCGCGGGCTCCCCGGTCACCAGGTCGACATCTTCCGGGGTGAAGAGCACGACGTTGATCTCGCCGATCAGGTCGACGGCGCGGCGGGGCACGTTATTGATTTTGATCCGCTTGCGGGCGATCGGGGCGGTGGCCGGTGGCGCGGCGAGCTCCGGCGCGGCCCCGGCCGGGATCGCGAGGGGGCGGCTGTCCTCGCGGGCGATCACGAGCTCCAGGGAGATGGGCTCCGCGTGGCGGGCCACCTGGGCAACAATGCGGGCGAAAGGCGGCACCCCCAGGTCGGCGCTCGCCAGCGTGTTGACCAGCTCGGCGTCATAGCTGGCCCGCACCGAGCGGGTGGTGGCCAGCAGGTAGATCGCTTCGAGCAGGCTGGTCTTGCCACTGCCATTGGCCCCCTGGATCACGCTGATGCCCGCGGGTAGGGTGCAGTCCAGGTGCGCGTAGTTGCGGAACTCGTCCAGGTGCAGGTGGGTGCAATACATGCGGCAAGCCTTAGGCCGACTTCGACTGCGGCGCCGCCGGTTCCGTGGGCGGCACGGCCCGTGGCGGGCGCTCGGGGTCCGCGGCGGGCTGGCCCATATCCTGGGGGCCGGACTGCGGCGCGTCGGGCCAGACCGGCTGGAGCACCACCCACTGCTCGGGCGTCTTGCGGATCATCGCCTCCACCACCCGCGCGATCTGCCGGGTGCCGGCGAGGGTGTCCTGGTCGCGGTCGCCAGTGCGCGCCAGCTCCAGGGCCGGATAGACCGTGACCACCGACGAGTCGTTACTTTTGCGCACCACGTGGACGGGGACTAAGGGCGCGTTCAAGCGTAGCGAGAGGGCGGCCAGGCCGGAGGGCAGCTCGGTGATCTCGCCGAAAAATTCCACGGGCACGCTGTTCTCCGTCAGGTCCCGGTCGGCGGCCAGGCCGAGGATCTCGTTGGCGCGCAAGGCATGATAAATCCCGCGGACCGCCGTCGGGCCGAGGGGGATCAGCTTGAGGCCGAACCGGGAGCGCAGGCCGTTGACCAATTCGTGGAGGCGGGGCGGCGCCATCTGCTCGGCAATGATATTGGTTGGGTAGCCCAGGCCGCCGGCGATCTGCGCCGCCAAGTTGAAGTTGCCGATATGGCCGGAAAAGAGGATCACGCCATGCCCGCCCTGCCGGGCGGCATCGAGGTTTTCGACGCCGACCACCGTGACCCGCTGTTTCAGCTCGGCCTGGCTCAGGCGCGGTAAACAGAGCAGCTCATAGTAGTTTTTGACGGTATTGCGGAACACATAGCGGCTCAATTTGTCGACCTGGCGGCGGCTCGCCTGGGGCCCGAGCACATGGCGCATATTGTCCCGCACGGCCTGCCGGGAGGTGCCGTTCCCAAAAAAGGCGATATTGCCCACCACCGAGCAGAGCCAGTAGGCGAGCCGGTGGGGCACGATCGCGGCCAGCAACATGCCGAAGCGCAAGCTGTAGTACGTGAGCATGGCTCAGGGCTCCTGTGGTCCCCGGGTACCGATCCACTCTTCCACATCCGGCGGGTCGACGCTGATGCCCAGGGCCATGCCGCTGGCATTCTCCGCGGGCGGCCCGCCGCGGATGCGGCTCCGTAACCGGCTGATACTTTGCCGCGCGTGGTAGAGGCGCCGGGCGCGCGGGCCGCGGGCCTGGCGTCGGGCTTGCCGGCGGGCACGGCGCGCTTCGGCCGCCGTCGCCGGGCGGGGCCACATCGGGCGGAACATATACCACTGGGTGGGATAGCGGCGGATCAGCGCTTCCAGCGCCGTCGCGATGGCCTGGGTAATGGCCTGGATGTCGGCCTGTTTGTTGCCCGTGATCAGGTGCTGGTATTCGAGCGCGGGCGCGATTCCACCGGTGAAGGTCGTGTCGCCCCGCTCGCGGATGCAATAGCCGATCACGATCGGGGCGCGGGTGCGGAGGGCGATGGCGGCCGGGCCGCTGGGCAGCCAGGCAGTTTCCCCGAAAAACTGAACCTGCACTCCTTCGTTGGGCATCGGCCGGTCGACCAGCAGTAACACGATCTCCTTGCGCTTGATCACCTCGAAGATCGTGCGCATGGCCATGGCTTCCATCTTGATGATATGGATGCCGTTGCGCAACCGCGTCTGGATGACCAGCTCGTCGAGCTGGGGCGGCTCAAACTTATCGGCGAGCGCGTACATCGGCACCCCGTGGCGGCCCATAAAGGCGCCGGCGAAGTCCCAGTTGCCGATGTGCCCGCTGACGGCGATCACGCCTTTGTTCTGGGCCTGGGCCTGCTCCATGACCTCCAGGCCATAGTGCTGCACGACCCGGCGGTCGATTTCGCTCGCTTGCATATACGGGAAGCGGGCGAAATCGGCCAGGGTTTTGGTGTAGTTGCGGAAGCTGGCGCGCGCGGCCCGCCGAATCGTCCGCTCGCCGGCGCGGGGCCCAAGCACCCGCCGCATATTGCTGACGGCGTTGGCGCTGTGCTCGTGCGAGCAGTAGTAAATCGCGTCGCCCACCAGCACGGCGACCGTATACGTGACCCGTAACGGCAGCGTGCCGGCGAGGCGACTGAGAATGCGGAAGACGCCGAATTTGAAACCCGGCGAGTAGCGCGCTACCAGGCGGGTCCAAACAGCCGGTCGTTTTTGTTCTTGTATCTGCTCAACCATACGTAGGGGCCAGGGACGGGTCGCCAGTCGTCAGTCGTCAGTCGTCAGCGACGAGCGCTCAGCACTCAGCACTCAGGACTTCCCACGCGTCTCAACTCAAAACTCAAAAATGTGCCTGCGGCACCGCTGCGCGAGCAAAACTGTGCCTGCGGCACCGCTGCGCGAGCAAAACTCGTCCCAGCCCCTCGTCCGGCTACTTGTTCGTCGAGTCGCCGGCGGGCTGGAGGTCCGCCGGGGCCGCATCGTGCCCGTTCTTGCCATGCTTGGCGGCGGGGGGCGGGGTCGGGGCCGGCTGGTCGCGCGGCTCCGGGCGGTGCTGGGTCATCTCCTGGATGTAGGCCGCGACCATGTCGTGGGCCACATCGTCGGGGTGCTGCACCGGCGGGCTCTTCATGAAATAGGCCGAGGGGCCCTCCAGCGTGCCGCTGATGCCGTTGTCCAGCGCGAGCTTGCAGCAGCGCACGGCGTCGATGACCACGCCCGCCGAGTTCGGCGAGTCCCAGACTTCGAGCTTCAGCTCCATATTCAAGGGCACGTTGCCGAAGGTCGTACCTTCCATGCGGATATAGCACCACTTCCGGTCGTCGAGCCACGGCACATAATCGCTCGGGCCGACATGGATGTCGCGGTCGGCCAGCGGATAGTCCATTTGGGACGTGACCGCGTTCGTCTTGCTGATTTTCTTCGACTCGAGCCGCTCCCGCTCCAGCATATTGAGGAAGTCGGTATTGCCGCCGAAGTTCAGTTGATAGGTGCGGTCGATCTTGACGCCGCGGTCGGCGAACAGGCGGGTCAGCACGCGGTGGGTGATCGTGGCCCCGACTTGCGACTTGATATCGTCGCCGATGATCGGCAGGCCGCGCTCGATAAAGCGGCGCTGCCAGTACTCCTCGCGGCCGATGAAGACGGGGATGCAGTTGACCAGGGCGCAGCCGGCGTCCAGGATCTGCTCGACATACCACTTAGTCGCCATCTCGCTGCCGACGGGCAGGTAGTTGATGACGATATCGGTCTTGGTCTCCTTCAGGATGCGCACGATGTCGGCGGTCGGGCCCGGGGCCTTGGTGATCACCTGGCTCAGGTATTTGCCCAGGCCGTCATGGGTCATGCCGCGCTGCACCGGCACGCCGAGGTGCGGCACGTCGCTGAAGCGATAGGTGTTGTTCGGCTCGGTAAAGATCGCCTCGCTGAGGTCTTTGCCGACCTTGCGGCTATCGATGTCAAAGGCCGCGCTGAACTCGATATCGCGGATATGGTAGCCGCCGAGGTTGACATGCATCAGTCCGGGGATAAACGCATCGTCGGCGGCGTCGCGGTAAAAGCGCACCCCCTGCACCAGGGATGACGCGCAATTGCCGACGCCGATAATGGCTACACGAACTTTTCCCATGCGATTCACAACTCCTTGCTCATAACTAGGGTGGGCTAAATATTCATAAGGGCGTCAAACTGGGCTTTAAACTCGCCGAGACGCTCGCGGTTAAGGCGGCATAGGACCTGGCGGCCGAGGCGGCGGGTCGAAATCAGGCCCGCCTGCCGCAGAATCCGCAGGTGCCAGCTGGTCAGCGGCTGGCTGAGGCCCAGGAGCCGGGCCAGCTCGAGGACTTGATGCTCGCCGGTCCGGGCCAGTTCATGCAACATGCTCAAGCGGGTCGGGTCCGCGATCGCATGGAGGTACGGTTTGAGCGCGATCGCCGCGCTCCACGACTCGCGTCGGGTCCCGTGTCCCAGCTCCTCGCTCCCACTGCACATATGGTCTGCTGCGCGTCCTCTCACGCCGATCCCGTGGGCCACGCTGCTGGCCTGGCCTCGGCCGTCGGGACGAACCCATAAACGGCCGTTTATATACTACGGGAGAATGCCGGCTTTGTCAAGGGGCCTGATCGATGGCCACCCATTCCAGGCGCGCGGTGCCGACCGTCGGGGCGGGGCTAAAGCGCAGTCGCGCCGGGCGCCCCGCCGCGATCGGCAGAAAGGCCCAATACACATGGGTCAGGCCGTCGGCTTTGACGGGGAGTGCTTGTGCGCTGCCGGCACCGCCGGGATCGGCCGGCCCGCTGGCGGCCCAGGTCTGCCGCGGCGGGCCCCCCGCGCCCGCCGGCGGATAGCGGATGGCGGTGCGCACCCGCAAGAACCGGGCGGGGGACGGGGCCGCGGGCCAGGCCAGGAGGGGACTGGTCAGATCCCCACCGGCCGGGATGCGTAGGAGCAGCCCCTGGTCCGCCAGGCAGGCGCGATCCCCCGCTTCCGGCTGCCAGCTCGCCAGGACCGCGGGCGCGCAGGGACGGAAGTCCCAGAATTGGCCGTCCGGGCCGGGGGCCGGCGGGGGATCGGCGCTGATCCCGGCGGCGTAGTCGACCCGGAACCGGGCGGCCGCGGCGTCGTAATGAAACTGCAGGGCGAATGTCGGCCCTTGCTGGCTGGTCAGGGGGGCGGCCCGGGCGTCGTGTACCGGCTCGACCCAGGGCACGTCGCCCGCCGTGAAGTAGCGCATCCAGTTCAGCCCGAGCCGCAGCACATAGGCGCCTTTATAGGAGTCGGGAATGTTCTCCACGTACCAGATCATGCCATAGGGAGCGGGCCGCGGCGGCACCAGCCCGTGTAGCTCCGCGCCGACCGCGGCGACCTGGGCCGTGGCCGTCTGCCAGGGCCCGAGCTGGATCCAGCAGGCGAGGGCGCTGAGGCCCAGCAGCGCGCCGAGGAGCGCGCGGCCCGCTCCCTGGGCCGGCGGGGCCGCGTCGAGCGCGGTGTGGATCAGCCCGGCCGCGGCAGCGCAATAGGCGGCGCTCGTCAGGTAAAGCAGGCGGTTGTCGGCCAGGGTGTCTGGATTGACGGCCAGGTTGGCCACTGGGAGCACGGCCAGGCCCAGCCCGGCGGCGGCGAGCAGCAGCAGGCGCCGATTGCGGCGGCCGTAGCGCCACAGGCCCAGCAGCCAGCCGAGAGTGGCCAGCAGGCCCACCGCCCAGCGCACGGGCGATCCGACCACCGCCGGATTCAGCGGCGCGAGCAAGATCTCGAGGTCGTTGCCCAGATTGGCGATGGTGTCCCCGCCCAGATGGGTTGCTTGCGCCTGTTGCCCGCCCACAGTGCCCCAGACGACGAGACGCAGGCCCAGATTGAGGGCCAGCACGGCGGCGAAGGGGAGCAGTGCCCCCCCCAGGCGGCGGCAGGCCGGGCCATCGAGCGCCGGGGTGGTGTACCAGGCCGCCAGGGGCAGGAGGGGGAGCCAAGGCAACAGGCTCTCTTTGCTGAAGACGCCGAGCGCATACAGCAGCAGGGCCAGGCTGTAGCGGAGCGCGCCGCCCCGGCGCCACCAGGCCGTGAACAGCCAGAGGCCGCCCAGCCCGAAGCCCGCCGCCCAGCCATCGGCCTGCGCGGCGATCCAACCGGCCGTCTCGGTATGTAGCGGGAAGACGGCGAAGATCGCCCCGGCCAGCCAGCCGCACCGCCAGCTGGCCGTCGTTTCAGCCAGCCAGAGCCCCAGGGCCAGCGCGGTGCCCGCGTGCACCGCCAGGCCGAGGAGATGGTAGGGGAGCGGGTCCAGCCCCCAGGCCTGCCCCCCCAGCACCCAGGTCAGGAACAGAGGCACGGGCCGGTAGAAGGTGCCCTCCGGGCTGGGGAGCCAGGTGAGCGGGTGGCTGATCGCCCGCCGGGCTACATAGAGGCCTAGAAAGTCGTCGGAGAGGAACCCGAGCTGCACCACTGGGCCGTAGGCCACGGCGGCCAGCAGCGGAACCAGACCCCAGACCCAACGGCGCGCGGGGGGAGCATGCATATGCCCGGCAGCATAGCACAGCCCGCCCGCGGGCGTCAAGATCGCGGGGCCGCGGCGTATTGCCCCGTGCCCGCTCCCGATGTTATAATGCCAGCATGACACCTAAGCTTTACACCGCCCTGAAGTGGGGCGCCCTGCTCGGCGGCCCGTTGGCCATCTTTGAGACGTTTGGCGCCCTATTGGCTCTGCGCTTGAACAGCGGACTGATTCTTTGGATCTTGGCCTGGGGATCAAGCTTTTTAGAAATATTGCTCCCCCTGATCGCTGGCTTGTTGGCTGCGCGCGCGACCAGCGAGCGATCCAGCGGACTCATTGCCGGCTTTACCGCCGGGCTGATTGTGGCGATCGTGAATATGATTGGCGAGACTTTCATGCCGAGCGATACCCTCTTTCTTTTACAGGGGCAGGTGCCTCTGGCGGGGAATGATTTAGTCGCCAGTGCGATTTTCGCGCGCTTAATGACCCTGGGGCTCGGGGCCTGGGGCGGTTGGCTCGGGGGGCGCCTCGGGCAGTTCACCCGATCCCGGCCGCCGCACCCTTAGCCCGCCGGGATGGGACGCCGCCCGGTGCCGGCGCCGCTGGCCGACTCCGCTCGCCGGGAGCGGTGGGCCCTGGTCGGGCTGCTCGCCTGCTACCTGGCCGCGGCCGGGGGCTTTGCCGTCGCCGTGCCTTACGGAGAGGTGCCCGACGAGACCGCCCACGCGAACTACGTCGACTATATCGTGCGCTTCCACGCTCTACCCCCGATTGGCCGGCCCTTCTACACCAACGAAGCCGTGCAGCCGCCCCTTTATTATAGCCTGGCCGCCGGCCTGGTCATGGGCGCGCGGGCGATCGCCGGCACGCCCCGCCCGCAGGGGCATCTGACCCCGACCGTCTGGCCCAACCCGGCCTATAGCCCGACCGGGGCGCTGACCGTCGTGCTGCACCCCCCGGAGCAGCGCTGGATGCTCTGGCCCATCGTGTTCCGCGCTTTGTCGATCCTCTGCGGGCTGGGCTGCGTGCTGCTGACCTATGGCACCGCGCGGGTGCTGGTGCGGCCGCCGGCGTCCGCCGCGGTGCCGCTGGTGGCGACCGCCGTGGCCGCCTTTCTGCCCCAGGCCAATTTTATCCGCGCCAGCGTGACCAACGAGAACCTGGCCGATCTGCTGGCCGCCTGGATCGTGCTGCTGCTGGCCCTGCACCTCACCCGGCCCTATCGCCGGCGGCGAGTGCTGCTGCTCGGCCTGGCCCTGGGCCTGGGGCTGCTGACCAAGCTCAGCATCGCGCCCCTGGCCCTGCCCCTGCTGGCCGTGCTCTGGGGGCGCCGGGCGGCGGCCGGGCGGCGGTTCGGGCCCGATCTGCTCGGCCTCGGCGCGATCACGGCGCTGATCGCCGGGCCGTTTTATCTCTATCGCTGGATCGCCTACGGCGACCCCCTGGCCACCCAGGCCTGGCAGGTCATGCTGCCCAACGACAGTCCCTGGCACCTGGGCGACCTGTTCTGGCTCGCCGAGCCCTTCCGCGGGCACCTCTGGACTTCGTTCTGGGGGGTCTATGGCTGGCAGCGCATTTATCTCCCGGACGGGATCTATAACGCCTGCCTGGTGCTGACGGCCCTGGCGATCGCCGGGGGCGGCCTGCTCCTCTACCGGCGGGCGCTGACGCCGCCCCAGCAGGCGGGGTGTGCCGTGCTGCTGGCAGTGCTCGGGCTGCTCTATGGCCTGGTGATCGTGATCAGCCTGCGCCTGATCGCCTGGCAAGGGCGTGAGCTGTTTCCGGCGCTCTCGGCGGTAAGCCTATTGTTCGGCTTTGGCCTGGCCGGGCTCAGCCTGGGCCCCGCGGCGCTTGACCCGGTTGCCCCCCTGCCGCGCTGGCGGCGCCGCCTGGCCCCGGTCCTGCTGGCGGCCGGGCCGCTGGGGCTGCTGGCGATCGATCTCTACAGTATCGTCTGGGTACTGGGGCCGCTCTACAATTAGCTGCCCTGCCATGAGGAAGGAACTGCGGTTGTGCCGAGCCCGCTAGCTGATCCCGCCCGCCCGCCCACGGATTGGTCGGTCACCTGGCGGGAGCTTGCGGCGGCGCTGCTGGCCTGTGGCCTGGTCGCCACGCTGTTCCTCAGTCCGGCCTTGCTGACCGGCCGGATTTTGTCGCCGGCCGACCTGTTGTTCAGCTATTATCCGTGGCACACACAGCCGCCGGCCGGCTGGACGCAGTCGAGCAACGGGCTGCTGGTCGACAGCGTGGCCGTGTTCGAGCCCTGGCTGATCTACACGGCCGCCCGGCTGCACCAGGGGGCACTGCCGCTCTGGAACCCCGAGAATATGCTCGGCGCGCCGTTCCTCGCCAATATGCAGTCGGCCATCTTCGATCCGCTCAACTGGCCCTATCTGCTCTGGCCCGGCGCGGGCACCCTGGTGCTCCGGCTCTGGCTGCGCCTCGTCCTCGCCGCGCTCGGCATGTACCTGCTGGCCCGCCAGTGGTTGCGCGCCGGCCCGCTCGGCGCCGCCGTGGCCGCGCTGACCTTTGCCCTGGGCGCCTATGTGACGGTCTGGCTGTTTTATCCCCTGGCCGGCGTGGCGATCTGGCTGCCCTGGCTCTGGGGCGCGACGGCCTGGCTGCTGCGCCGGCCCGGCCCCCGGCCGGTCGCCGCCCTGGCCGGGGTGGTTGCGCTGACCTTCTTCGGCGGGCACCCCGAAACGGCCTACCACCTGGCCCTGGCCACCGGCCTCGGCGCCCTCTTCCTGGCCTGGCAGGCGACGCCCGGCCGGCCGGGGCCGATCGCGCGCCGCCTGGGGCTCTGGGCCGCCGCCTACCTGCTGGGCGCCGCGCTGGCCGCTGTGCAATTGCTGCCTTTCGCCGAGTACCTGGCGCAGGGCACGGTGTTGCTGAACCGCTCCAACCCGGCCTGGGAGGGCTTCTGGCTGCCGCTGCGCTTTGCCTGGACCCTGGTCAACCCCGATCTGTTCGGCAACCCGGCGCATCACGATTGGTGGGCGGCCAACAACAACTATAACGAGACCAACAGCTACAGCGGCATCGTGCCGCTGCTGCTGGCGCCGCTGGCCCTGGCGGTCCGGGACCGGGCGCAACGCCGGATCGCCGTCTTCTTGCTCGGGCTGCTGTTGCTCGCGGCCGCCGTAGTCTACCATGTGCCCGGCATTTACCAGGCCGCGACCCTGCTGCCCCTGCTGCGCAACGCGGCCAACCACCGGCTGCTGCTGGTGGTCGAGTTTGCGCTCGGCCTGCTGGCGGCCCTGGGCGTCGAAGCGCTGACCCAGCAGTTCCAGGCGGCGCCGGCGCCCGCCCGGCGGCAGCTGGTCGCCGGGGTGATCGCCTGGACCGGGCTGGTGGGGCTCCTCGGCGTCGGGCTGCCGCAGCTGATCCCTGGCTTCTTTGAGCTGCCCGCCGGCGTCCCCTTCGCGGTTCAGGCCTGGCAGACGAGTTTCTGGCGCACGACGGGTCTGCTGCTCGGGGCGGGGGTGCTGCTGATCGCCCTGGCTGGGCGGGGGCCGCGGCGGCCCCGCCTGGCCCGGGGCGCGCTGATCCTGCTGCCGCTCCTCGTGCTGGCCGATCTCTGGCAGGTGCGGGGCGATTACAATCCCGCGATCGCCCCGACCGACTACTTCCCCCCTACCGCCGCGACCCGGTTTTTGCAACAGCAGCCAGGGCTATTCCGCAGCATTGGGCTGCTGCAGCCGAACTTCAACCTGCCGTATGGCCTCGCGCTGCTGCCCGGAAACGACGCCGTCACGCCCCGGCTGTACGACGAACTGACTAATTACATCGATCCGCTGATCCCGCGCAACAATCGGCGGCACTACAACCCGGTCGACCCGCTGCCGTCGCGCATCTGGAACCTGCTCGGCGTGCGCTATGTGCTGGCCTCCCCTGGCGTCGATCCCAACTACCTGCTCGACGTCCACCAGGACCTGAGCAGCGGCGAGACCCTGGGCGAGATCCGCGGGCCCCGCCAGGTGGGGCAGACGTTCGTCGCGACGCACGATAACCTGGCCGAGGTGGATGTGCTGGGCGCGACCTATGGCGGGCGCGCGACCGGGAAGCTGATTTTCCACCTGAAAGCCAGCCCGGCGGACCGGGCAGACCTGGTCACGAAGGCCCTGGACATGACCCGCCTGCCGGATAACGCGCCCTGGGCCATCCGTTTCCCGCCGGTGCGCCGGGCCGGCGGGCGCACTTTTTATTTCTACCTGGCCGCGCCCGACGCCGCGCCGGAGCAGGGGGTCACGCTCTGGTTTGACCGGAGCGACGTCTATACCGGCGGCAGCCGGATGGAGTCGGGCCAGGCGGCCGCCGGCGACCTGGTCTTCCAGACCCGCTCGTTGTTCGACCCCAGCGGCCCATGGCTGGGGCGTGTGCTTGACGGGGGCCCGACCGGGGCCAGCATCTTCGAGAACCGGAAAATGCTGCCGCGGGCCTGGCTGGTCCATACGGTCGCCGTCGAGCCGGATACCACGCGGCGCCTCCAGCAGATCTACGATCCGGCGCTCGATTGGCGGCGCACGGCCGTGCTGGACGCGCCCCTGCCGCCGGCGCAGGCCTTAGCCGCCGCCGGCCCCGCATCCGTCGCCCCGATCGCGAGCGCGACCGAGGCCGTCACGATCACGCGCTACGCCCCGGAGCAGGTCACAATCGCCGCCCGCAGCCCGGTGCCGGGCCTCTTGATCCTGGCCGACCAGGCCTTCCCGGGCTGGGAAGCCCGCGTCGACGGCCAGCCCGCGCCGATCGTGACGGCCGACCAAGCCCTGCGCGGCGTCTACCTGCCGGCCGGCGCCCACGAGGTGCAATTCGACTACCGGCCGCTCTCGTTTGCCTGGGGCCTGGGGATCAGCCTGAGCGTGTTGCTGCTGATTGTGCTGTTGGGCGCCTGG